>VGLX01000140.1 GCA_016866645.1 Candidatus Woesearchaeota archaeon
GAAGGTTATAATAAAAAGGATACTCCTGGAGTTGAACAACGAGGACAAGTACAAGCTCTTCGTGGATTCTCCGCTTTCGTAACCTTTTTAAAGGGTTCATATCTATAAAAAAGAGAAACCTGTAACAAGATGGTAGAGCAAAAACAAGAATTTAACCAACTCGTAAGATTAGGAGGCGCCGATATAGACGGCAATAAGAAGCTTTATCACGCGCTTCGAAGGATAAAAGGAGTCAGCTATAGCTTCAGCAATGCAGTATGCATAATCACCAACTTAAGCCAAAATACTAAGATAGGGGACTTGAACGAGGCTGAGCTGAAAAAAATCGAGGATATACTCACCGACCCTTTAAAACATGGCATACCCTCCTGGATGCTTAACAGGAGGAAAGACTACGACGAAGGGTCTGATAAACACCTAATATCAACCGATATCCAGTTCAGAGTAGACTTTGACATCAAAAGGATGAAGAAGATAAAATGCTACAAAGGGGTAAGGCACTCACTAGGGCTGCCAGTCAGAGGCCAAAATACTAGGTCTCACTTCAGGGCAGGAAAAACCATAGGTGTAAAGAAAAAAGCAGGAACTAAGAAAGGGAAAGTCTGAAAATGGGAGCACCTAAGCATCTAAGAAGGAAATACTCGACGCCATCACACCCATGGCAGAAAGAAAGAATAGAGAAAGAGAAAGAGCTCTTAAAAGAGTACGGCCTAAAGAACAAGAAAGAGATATGGCGTATGGATTCTATCCTAAGACGGTTTAAGCAGCAAGCCAAAAGCCTTATCGCAAGGACTGACGCTCAATCAAAAAAAGAAGAGAAACAACTCATAATCAAGCTTACAAAACTAAATTTAGTAACTGAGAGCGCTAAGATGGACGATATACTAGGATTGGACATAAAAGACATTATGGGAAGAAGATTGCAAACTCAAGTATTCTCAAAAGGTATGGCAAGAAGTACTAAGCAAGCAAGACAGTTCATAGTCCACGGTCATGTTATGGTCGGAGACAAGAAAGTAACCGTACCTTCTTATTTAGTCAAGCAAGATGAAGAAGGCGTTATAAAATTTGATGACAAGTCTGTTTTGATAAGCCCAGAACATCCTGAAAGAGTACCTATTATCAAGAAAGAAAAACCTGAAGAGAAAAAAGGCGCCCAGAGAAGAGAAAGGCCCTATGATAAGAAACGGGCTGAAGACAGGAAGGAAAAGAAAAAACCTGTAAAGGACAAGAAGCAATGATGCAAGAAAAAGATACAAAAGAAGAGAAAGGAACTAAAACTGATAGAGAAAGCCATAGAGAAGAGAGAAGCTACAGGCATGAAAGGCCTGACAGGAGATCATTCCAGCCGAGCGCTGGCCTAAGATGGGGAATCGCCCACATATACTCATCTTACAATAACACGATAATACACATCACTGACATAACAGGTTCTGAAACCATAAGCAAGGCCTCAGGAGGAATGGTGGTCAAAGCCCACAGGTTAGAGTCAAGCCCTACAGCAGCCATGACTGCTGCGAAAAGAGCGGCAGAAGGCGCGATGGAAAAAGGCATAAATGCCATACACGTAAAAATAAGAGCCCCAGGCGGGCACAACGGGCCAAACACTCCAGGACCTGGAGCGCAAGCAGCCGTGAGAGCATTAGCGAGAGTAGGTCTAAGGATAGGCGTGATAGAAGACGTAACAGCCATACCTCACGACGGATGCAGGAAGAAACACTTTAGAAGAGGAAGAAGAGTATGAAGATAGAACTCCTAAATAAGGAAAATGAAACAACGACTTTGCTATTAAAAGAAACTAACCCTACAGAAGTGAACATGCTGAGAAGGCTAATAGTCGACGAAGTCCCTACACTAGCCATAGAAGACGTCACCTTTATAGACAACAGTTCAGCTCTTTATGATGAGATAGTAGCACACAGGCTGGGGCTTATAATCCTTAAGACAGACCTTGAATCTTACAATCTTCCAAGCGAATGCAAAGGCAAGAAGAAAGACGAAGAAGTCTGCACAAAAGAAAACTGCCCACACCACTCATTATTACTAAAACTAGAAGCAAAAAGCGATGATAAAAGGCAGAAAGAAAGCAAAGGATACGTATACGCCGAAGAGATAGAATCAAAAGACAAAGTCGTAAAACCAGTCCATCCTAAAACACCTATAGTCAAGATTATCAAAAAACAAAGAATAGAAGTCGAAGCAAGGGCTGTGATGGGACAAGGAAAAGACCATATGAAGTTCAGCCCAGGCTTAGTACATTACAAAGGCTACCCTACCATAAAAATAGGGGACATAAAAAACGCAGATGCCATATCAGAGCTCTGCCCTGCAAAAGTTTTCAAAGTAGCTAACGGCAAGCTAAAAGTAGACGATGAAAAGAAGTGCATACTCTGTAAAGCATGCGTAGAAGCCTCCGACGACAAGATAGAAATCAAAGGAAGCAATGAAGATTTCATACTTACCATAGAGTCTTGGGGGCAGCTTACGGCAAAAGAGATGCTCCTCAAAGCTTTAGATATCATGGACTCAAAACTTGATGAGTTCGAAAAACAGATCAAGAAGTTATAAGACGCTTCGTGCGCGGGAGTGCCGGAGCGGCCAAACGGGCTACCTTGAGGGGGTAGTGGCTTAGTGCCTACGCAGGTTCGAACCCTGTCTCCCGCATCATGGTCATAAAAAGTCGCGATTAAGAAAATGAGAAAGACAGGACCAACAAACCCGCAGATGAGGAAACTGATAGCAAATCTTCGTAGCTTGGCGACTAAAGAAAAAGTTGACATCTGGAAAAGGATAGCTGATGAGCTGGAAAAGCCAACAAGAAGCAGAAGAGAGGTCAACCTAGAAAGGATAAGCAGGAATACAAAAAAAGGAGAAACAATAATAGTGCCTGGCAAAGTGTTAGCCAAAGGCGAACTAGAACACAGCCTAAAAGTCGCTGCTTGGAACTTCTCAGAAACAGCCAAACAAAAAATAAACAAGAATGGCAAAGCGTCAAGCATACAAGACCTTATCAAAGAGAACCCCAAGGGAAAAGGTGTGAGGATAATAGGATGATAATCAACGCAGAAAACCTGATACTCGGAAGGATGGCGGCCGCAGTAGCCAAGCAAGCGCTACTCGGAGATAAGATAGACATTATCAATTCAGAGAAAGCTGTCATAACAGGCAAGCCACATGCCATAATCGAGCATTACAGGGTTAAATTCCAAAAAGGATACGCATTATCAGGCCCTTACTTCCCAAAACATCCTGAAAGGATCGTAAGAAGAACCATCAGAGGCATGCTTCCGCACAAACAGGAAAAAGGAAGAAAAGCCTTCAAGAATGTCAAGTGCTATATCGGAATCCCTAAAGACTTTGAAGGGAAAAAATACGACACTATAGAAAGGGCAAACGTTAAAAACATCAAAAAGGCTAAATATTTAACAATCAAGGAAATTTCAAAACAGCTAGGCTGGAAAGAATGAAAGACTCTGTTCAAACATCAGGAAAAAGAAAGCATGCAATAGCCAGGGCGACACTAAAACCTGGAAAGGGCATAGTAAGGATAAACAGCCAGAAATTAGAGTTCTATAATCCACCACTCGCAAGAGCAAAAATATTCGAAGCCTTACAGCTGGCGGGAGACGCTGCGAAGAAAGTTAACATCGACGTGAACGTATTCGGAGGAGGCTGGCAGGCACAAGCAGAAGCCTCAAGGCTAGCAATCGCGAAGAGTTTAGTAGAGTTCAC
>VGLX01000141.1 GCA_016866645.1 Candidatus Woesearchaeota archaeon
TAGAGAAAAGGTTTTAAATCTTCTAACGTGTTAAACAAATCTATGGCATCAGAAGAAGAGTTTGCAAGACACTTAGCAATATTAATAACAAAAGCTGTAGAAAAGAGCTTACCTAAAGAAAAATTTGGGATACTGTTCTCAGGAGGCGTAGACTCAACACTAATCGCCTTCATAGCTAAAAAATCAGGAAAAAGTTTCAGATGTTACACAACCTCATTAGACGAGCCAGGTCTGAAAAAAGGAGAAGACTTAGAACATTCCGAAAAAATTGCGAAAAGACTGGGCTTTGAACTAACGACATTAAAACTTAAAATGGGAGAAGTAGAATCCTGCCTTAAAAAAACGATAAGGATAACAGGAAAGAATGACGTCATAAACGTAGGAGTAGGAGCGACTTTCGTGCCAGCATGCGAACAGGCCAAAAAAGATGGAATTAAAGTTGTATTCTCGGGCTTAGGTTCTGAAGAATTATTCGCGGGTTATGAAAGACATGAGAAAGCAGAAGACATCAACAAAGAATGCTTAGAAGGGTTGAAAAATATTAAAGAAAGAGACTTAGACAGAGATGAGGCTATAGCAAAACATTACGGACTAGAACTAAGGCTGCCATTCTTAGACAAAGGACTAGTAGACTATTCTCTTAGAATCCCAGGAGGACTAAAAATAAAAGGCGGTGTTAAAAAGTTTATATTAAGAAAAGCAGCTGTACAGATAGGCTTACCGGAAGAGTATGCTATGAGGAAAAAAAAAGCGGCACAATACGGCAGCAGGATAGACAGCGCGATACTTAAATTAACGAAAAAGCGCGGATTTAAATACAAAGCAGATTATCTTAAAAGCTTAACATGAGACTCGGAGTTTTATACAGCTCAGGGAAAGATTCGAACTATGCCCTGTACTTGATGCAAAAGCAAGGTCACGAAATAGCATGTTTGATAACTATCAAAAGCAACAACCCTGACTCTTTCATGTTCCACACCCCAAATATTGAGATGACAAAACTACAGTCCCGAGCTATGAACATCCCTTTACTAGAGCAGGTGACTAGCGGTGAAGAAGGGCACGAGCTCAGGGATTTAGAGAAAGCTTTGAAAAGAGCCAAAGAAGATTACAAGATAGAGGGGATTGTTACCGGCGCATTGTTTTCAGATTACCAAAGGACCAGAATAGAAGACTCTTGCAAAAAACTTGGTCTTCAAGCATTTTCCCCATTATGGCATAAGGACCAGGAAGCAGTGATGCGAGAAATAATCAATGAGGGTTTCGAGTTCATAATCACGAAAATAGCTGCAGACGGACTGGACGAGTCATGGCTCGGCAAGATCATAACTCAAGAAGATGTTGATAAACTAGTGAGGCTGAACAAGAAAGTAGGCTTCAACATCGCTTTTGAGGGGGGAGAGGCAGAATCGTTAGTGGTTAACGCTCCGATGTTTAAGTATAAAATAATAATAAAAAGAGCCAGGAATAGTATGGAAAACGATTACACTGGCGTTTACAGTATCACACAAGCAGAGATTGCTGAAAAGCAAAGCTTATAAAACAGGGGGCTATCACAAAAATAATCATCGAAGGGAGGACTAAAAAATGAAACTTAACAAGATATCAAAAGGAGTTTTTACTTGCATATTAGCAGGCACTATTACGTTAGGAGTTAGCGCTTGCAACAGACCAGAAGAGAAGAGAGAAGCTGTAGAACAAAAGCCTGTAAAAGAATACTCTATAGAAAAGTTAGTGGTGGACTGCCGGTTAGACTTGTCGCCTACGAGCAAAACAGGACAGACCTTAGAAGTTTACGCACGAGTATTGGAGATTGGAAATAATTATAAGTGGGATGTGAAAGAAAAAAGGCTTTACGAAGACGGCAGGCTAATAGAAGTAGAAAAAGGTAGTGATAAAAGCATAGAAAGTATTTACACAACTGTAACCCATAAAGAACAGGGCACCCATTCTTACCATGCAGAGTTCGTTTACAATAATGGTTACGTCCAGAAAACTGAGACGAAATCTGCAGAGTTCACAGGGAAAATCTTAGACCTGCCGCCAAGCCTTGCAGAAATATCAGTCTATGATAACAAGCTGTACTTGCAAGCCCGAGACGAAGGCGACAACAAAGAAATAGTCAGCATCAAAGTCTATGAAGATGATAAGCTTTGGAAAGAGCTAAAATTCCTGCCAGACTACTCGGTTACAGAGACGGTTCCGTTAGACCTCACCAAATCAGGGAAACATACTTACAAGGCAGAGTTCACAGACAAAGGGGGCAATAGCGTCGAAACAGAAACTATAGTGATTAATTACGAGTGAACTATTCTTTCACAGTCTCTTCACGTCTCTTACGCTTCCGAAGCCATAAACCCCTTCTGAGATGATGAACACCTTGAAGTCATCTAAGTCTTGTTTTAAGAACGGGCTTAATGTCTTTTCCTTAAGGATGTCAGTGCCCTCTGTAATAATGTTGAAAGATGGCATCACGATAAGCTCCTTGCCTTTCCATTTCCCTTTCAGGAAACATTTGTAAGTCTCCAGTCTGCCTTCTTTTTGCAGGCCTACTGCCGGGTGCTCGTGGCCTATCACTAATCTTTTCATGCTGTCAAACTTTTCGCCAGAAGGAATCTTGTCGCCGTGGATTATCATGGTCTTGCCGATTGTGTAGTTGCGCTTAACTTCTAAGCCCCTTTTCTCGGCTATGGGCCCTAATATCGTGTCATGGTTTCCTTTTATTAGGACTATCTTCCTGCAATGCTGCGCCAATAAGTCTAGAATCCCCAACGTATGCCTCCATTCTGTCTCGCTTATAGTTCCGAACTCGTGTTTCAGGTCGCCGTTGATGATTATACGGTTAAGCTTGAACCCTTTAAGGATGTTCTCTAGCCGTTTTACTGTTTCAGCGTACTGTAGCCTAGGAATCAATACTCCCTGTTTGTTCAGGGCCTCTTCGTAGCCCATATGGACGTCTGAAATCACTAGGGTCTTTTCTTTCTTGAAATGCAGGCATAAGTCTATTATATCTACACCTTTGCTTATCTCCATATGTAGGGTATTATAAGGCTTTGACTTTTTTAAAGCATTCGATGGTAAAGAAGAATTGTTAAAAAGAAAAAAAAGATTAGGACTTACTGTCCCATATGTCGAGCAGCGCTAGTTCTGCGTCGTAATGCGCAGACTTAAGGACTTCATTAAGCTTAACTGCTATCTTATAGCCTAATAGGACTTCAGACCTGTCGTTGCTATTATTAGACTGCACTGCGAGCGCCGCAATTTTCAGCCCTGTTTCTGCGATGATATACATCGTTATATCCTTTAAATCCTGGTCCGACTTGTGGTTTGTCACGTAAGTCTCAAGGGCCTGGTAATCCGTGCTCCCTATCCTCTTCTCAACCTTCTTTTTTATCTCATCAGAAATATCTGCTATCTTCTGCGGGCTGTACTTCTGCGTGACATCATCACCGGCTAGTTCGTTAAGGATTTCATACAACGTTGCCATGCCGTAAAACACCTCCTGCTTTGTTACCTGAATAGGCTAATATTTTTAAAGTTTTTGTATCCGGAGGCTTCGGTGACATCCTCCATTTGTCGACGGTAAAGCTCTCTTTCCTTAGCATTGCTTTTATTTTTCCCGTCGGAGGTGCAGGTGGCAATTTTTAACAAAATTTTAGTGTTTATCTGCTTGTTTTTA
>VGLX01000142.1 GCA_016866645.1 Candidatus Woesearchaeota archaeon
TAGCCGGGATTTAGGAAAGGTTTTTAAACTCTGACGAATTCTTTCACCACCGATAGTTAGTAACAATAACTGTTTCAGGGGTTTTGCAAGATGAAACACAAGATAAAGAGCATACTCATAGGGTTATCAGCACTAGCCATGTTCTCAACAGCGCCAAGCATTAACGCTTACAACATCAGCGAGCCAAAAATCATTGTGAAGTCAGACAGCATAGACCTTCACGTAAACTTCAGCAAGGACGGGAAGAAATTCGTATACTCAAGGATGCAAAAAAAAGATTACAACCAGGTAATTACAGAGACTGTTGTTAATGAAAACGGAATAGAGAAAGTGATAGTAAAAGACGAATACATGGACGTCAAGCCAGCTTTCAGCCCGGACGGCAAGAAAATAGCCTTCTTCAGGAACCTCGGCATGGGCTGCGGGTCAATATACATAGTAGGCAGTGACGGAAAAAACCTAGAAGAATTGATACCTGCTACTATAACAAGGCTGTCCTGGAGCCCAGACGGCAAAGAGATAGCCTTCACATGCATGGGCGAGGAAGATAAGACTAAAGTACTCACAGCTAAAGAAGCAGAAGCGATTAAAAAGCAAGAGCCGAACAAGAACTACAAAGCAGGGGATGAGCTGAAGTACAAGACGCTTTACTATGCGATAGGCGTCGTAAACGTAAATACCAAAGAAGTCAGGACACTGGCCAAGAGCGAAGGCAAAGCAGAAAGCCCAGAATTCACAGACGACGGAAGAATATTATACCTATACAACAAAAATGGGGGCTATGGCGGGCAAGAATTATGGATAATGGACAGAGACGGGAACAACAAGAAGCAGATAATCCAGCTAGAGAACTCAACAACAAGGACGATTAACGCAGACAAAAGCGTCACGCTAGTCTTCAAAGAAGGGACCATAGACCATTTCTCAGCAGACGGAGACTCGATAGCCTATTCGGCAGGCAGCAGAGAGAGGATACTCCATGTCATACCCAAGAAGAACAACCAACTAGCTTATGACGCTAAAGAACTGAAAGACGAATACGTAAGCGCTTTATACGTCAAGAACCTTAAAACCGGAGAGACTAAGCTCGTCACAGACGAAGGAAACGTCTGGTTCCCAGAACTCAAGAACAACAAGGTGTACTTCTCAAGATGCGTCAGCCTAGAAACTGACCATGACATATACAGCATAGATTTGAAATGAGAATACTTCAGTGTTAATTGTAGTTTTTATTGTAATGTGAACCATTCTCAAAGTGCATGAACATATTAACATAAAGAAATACACCTATAGAGAATAATTGATAAAAAAAACGTTTCTCAAAATATTTATCTGAAACCACTAACCTAATGATTAAACACACTTACAAACTCAACTTAACACAGGAATTTTTTTAATTTTTTCCTTTTATGTACCGTAGGATGGCTTCGAGTTGTCCTCTGCCGTCAAGTCCTGCTTCTTCCAAGACCTGTTCAGCTTGTCCGCTTCCAAGGTAGTTTCCTTCTTTGAAAGGATGCAGCGTCGATTTCCTGCCGTGTTCAGAGCGGATCCAACGGTCCATTGTTGGCATCGTAAAGCCTGTTATTCCCATGGCTTCCTGAGCGCGCCATTTAGGGTATATCTTTTCCTGTTCAGAATCTGGAAGCATGTCAAAGAGCTCAGCGCTTGAGACATAGTAAGCGTCAACATCCTTGCCTTCTTTCTTAAGAAGGGGTATGGTTTGTTCGACAAAAGCATACGCAACTTCGCTTCCTTGAAGGACTACTGTCCCGTCGCTCTTGTTCTCAGCCTTGTGCAAGAGGTAAATTCCCGAGGCTGATTCATTGACTGGTGCTATCCCAAGCGCTTTACGGTCAAGAACTTTTTCATTAGGCCTTGTCACAAACGGCACTATAACTGCTGGTCGCTTGGCTAACGCAGCTGATACAAGTGTCCAGATTTCCTGAGGATCCCATGGAGTCAGTGTTATTAAAGTTCCGAGAGGGAAGTTTTCTTGGAAAACCTGCAACGGCTGTGGATCTGCATGCGTAGGCCCGTCTTCTCCTGTCTTGACGCCTGCATGTGCGCAGACAAGAATCATCGGGCGATAAGGTCCTTTCCTAGCTTGGTTGCCAATCGCGTGTAATCTGGAAGCGATATGCCCGAGAGGCGCGATGAACGCCCCGTATGATGACCCGACGCCTATGTGGTGTCCGTAAGTTGAGATGCCTGAAAGTATAGCCGACATCGCATCTTCGCATATCCCCCCTGTGGAAAGCAGTCTTGCCCCAGGGTTTTTGTCAGCATTGTAGTAACCTTCAGGGAAACCTTTAGCGATTGTGTTAACGCTTGTCGAGCCTAACAAGTCAGCTGATGCTGTGAATATCGATCCCTTGCTTGCTTTGTTGTAATAGTTAAGAACCTTGCCTAATTCTGCACGTAATGTCGTAACACTGCCCGGTTGCAGCATAAGCTCATCAGGTATCTTGTCTTCTAGCTTTGCAGCTTTTTCAAAAATTATATCCGCCTGTGGTGCGTCGATGCGAGGATTTCTGTTTTTCTTGTTAAGCCTCGCTTTAGAGTCTACCAGTCTTTGAACCAAGGTGTCAACCATCGGCTTGTTTTTTTCCAATGTCGAGCGTATTATCTGCAGTCCTTGCCAGAAGCATTCTTCTAACATAGATTTATTCTTACCGCTTTCACAGCGCTTGCTGCCTTCACAACATGGCAGCGTAGCCTTGTCTAAGAGAGGCTTGATAGCCTGATAAAACCCTTCGCTACATAAACCATGCCCTGCTCCGTGTGCTGCTTTTCCTTCTATGCCATACTTCCAGCCTTTTGTAGTCTTGTAAATAATTGCGGTTGGCTGCGAATTTTTCATCTTAAGGGCAGTTTCTTGCGCAGCGATAATCTGTCCAAAGTCATGACCGTCAGGTACAAAGATTGCGTTCCAGTCATAGAAGTAAGCAAGCTCTACAGGGTCCCATTGCACATAGTCTCCCGGAGTTTTTCCTTCACGGCATACATGATTGCTGTCAATAGATGCTTGGTTCCAGTCAATATGGAGTATAGCATTCTTCAATGAAGACGTGCCTGCGGCAGCGAGAGCTTCAGCTACACGTCCTGGAGTAAGTCCTCCTTCCCCTTCAACGATATGGACATAAGGAGCTTTATTTCCATAGTAGTCTTTAGCCCCTATAGCCAGGCCGATGGATGCTCCTACTCCAACGCCTGATGCGCCGGTAGACAATCTGACAAAAGGAGTTGCAGGAGTTGGATGCCCATCAAGAGGCTTAGATTTGAACTTTGAATAAAGTGGAGTTTTTGTTACAGGATTCCTCCTAAAACCGAACAGGTCTTCGAGGCGAAGCTGATCCTTCTCGTCTTTAGGCAGGAGGTCAGGCGCACCGATTCTGAGAACCTCATTACGGAGGGCCCAGAAGGCGTAAAGGCCCATTGCTTTGTGCCCTGCAGCATAAGATATTATGTCAGCATCTTCCCTGTCAGGGTTTGAAATATCATAGTCCATGCTGTTAAACAGAAGTCCTGAGACGAATCTTCCAGAGGATATTGAACCTCCAGGGTGTCCGGACATTGGGACGTAGTTGTAAAGCATCGCGCATAATGAGCGGTAAATCAAGTCAAAATTCTCAAAATGCTGTTTATC
>VGLX01000143.1 GCA_016866645.1 Candidatus Woesearchaeota archaeon
AAGAACGTATCCGCCAAGATGAACTTACATGGAATGTCTAAATATTACAACTGGGGCAAAGAATTATGCGAACTCATGAATATTGATTATATTGTTGAACTAAAAAAAGTCAAATAAAACAATTTTGAAAAGGGGGAGAAAATGAAAAAATCGAATAATCTCGAAGTGAAACTTGAAGGTGAAAAATTAGGAGATTTAATAAGCGGATTATTGGACGGAGAGTATGGTGTGAGAAAAGCAGAAGATTCTTCTAATATTCTAGAAATATACGCAAAACTTCCTTACAGTGAAAAGATACCTATCGGAACAGTATTTGGTAAGATTAAGCTTAAGAAAAAAGAAATAGTATGCTATGTAGATGAAGCTTATAACCAAAAAGATAAAATAATGAACATAATTTATTGGGCTAAAACAATCCCTCAATAAGTCTGAAACTTTTCCTTTTTTTTACACTTTATATCCAAAGGTTTATAAAATCTGACACTGAACGTTATAATAGACGATGAAAGCCGGAAAAACATTAATCGCAATAATTTCTGCATGGGTGATTGCTGGCTGCGCAATAGGCAGTAGAATGATTTATGATGGTAAGATAGGCGATAAAAAGGTTAAGTATGAAAAAGTGTATTCCGCATCCATCGGTTACGAGCCGGATTACAAGATGACAGTAGATTTTTCAAATGATGAGAAATGGGTGATGATAGACAACAACATGGACAAGATGATGAAGCTTGGCGATGATGTCGTGAGAATAACAAAAGATGACGACACTAGAACTTATCGCGGAATAACTCCGATGACTAAGCACGTGATGGTAGAAGCTGATTCTTTATACCGGTCACTGCTGAAAGAGATAGAAAAAGAATTAGAAAAGAAAAGGCGAGAACCCATAAGCAACAAACACCTCAACTATTAGAGCATTATTCTTTTATTCCATATTCAGCGAGTGCACATAAACGTTATCAACAGAGTAGTAAACTCTTTGAGTAATGTGCGATGGCCGTTCTATGAAATCTTTCGGGTTTCCGAATATTTCTAGCAGGTATTGCCCGTTAGGGAATCCTGTGGTGCTGAGCTGCTGCACACCGTCTAAGAACCATCCTGCGTTGCCATAAGGGTCCATAGTAAAAGCTACTGAGTGGTATTTCGAGTCGCGCAGCGGGGGGGATTCAGTGTCAATAACACCTTTATCCCCTTTATAGATGAAAAAACTAGTATAACCCAGATTAGGGGAGAATATAGCATAAGCAGCCGGAGATTTAGTGTCATCGCTCTGATCCCTTATACCCACCATGAAAGTCCCTAAATCTTTTTTATCTAAGCTGTCTAAAGGCATTGAGACTTCCATTTGGAATGATAATCCTGCTGTGCTAATGAATGGATTCACACCTGTGCGAAGCGTTGGAATCCAGTCAAAGGCCCGACCAGGTCCACCGGTTGATGTTGAAGGTCCGTCAAGCGCTTGTGTAACAGTTGTAGGCTCTTTCTGCCAGTCTACTGCTAAGATGCCTGCGGATGGTGCAGGGTTGCCGATACCAGTTAAATACTTAGGTTCATGGCCGAAGAATACCCATTTTGAAGGTTGAATCCCTTCTGAGAAGTCATCATAAAAAAGCAATGTAGGCTCGTTAGAGGGATTTCCGTTTTTAACGCATACTTGGTTTATGCATGTTTCATCTGCTGCGCAAATGCTGCAAGGGTCAACATTGCTTTTAGGGTAACATAAACTGTTTAGGCATACTTCTTCTGGCGTGCAATAATCACAAGGGTTAGGCGTATCTTGGCAGGTCCCTTCCAAACAAATCTGGTCAGGTCTGCAATTATCACAAGGGTGTGGTTTTGGCGAGAAGACGTATGCTAAGAAAATTATTGCTAACACGATAAGGGTTATTGCGCCGACGACCGACAAGAACTTGTTGCCTCCGCTCTGTCTCGGCTGCTCCTTCTGCTTAGGCAAACGTTCTCCGCACTCTGCGCAAAACGCAGAATCTTCATCATTTCGTGCTTTACAGTTCGGGCACTGCATGCTGGAAATATAAGAGGTTGTCGTATTAAAAGGTTACGTTATAAAAAAAGAGTATAACAAAAATTTGGACTTAAAGCCCGTAGTAATATTTCCTTTGGACTTTTTTCTTAAAATTTAGTATCTCATCTATCTTTTTAGCTTCATCCCAACCTAGGCGTCCAGCCATGATGTCTGCTGCTGCGAAAGTGCATGATATGTAAGGCTCGCCTAGCGTGGCTATGCCTGTCCTTCGGATCATGAAATCTTCAAGTGTTAGTGCCATCTCTTCTTCCATTGCATAGGATACTTGGGCTTGTATGTCCGGTTGGTTCAAAGCTAGTCTTTTATTTGCCCCTGTCCCGGCTATCTTCATGACATCCTCGTATTTTGAGCCGTAAGTGTTGATTAAATGTGTAAGTAGTTCTTTGTCAGCATTTTCTTGGCTTAGCACTTTTTTCAAGTAGTTCTTATGGCCTATTGTGCTTCCGTAAAGAGGAGTTTCTTTAGTCCTGCAAGGCTGAACTTTCTTGCATAGCTTTTCCACTATCATGTCGACTCCTCTCTCTGCTAATCCTCTAGCAGTGGTGAGCTTGCCGCCCATTACAGTTATCAAGCCTTGTATGCTTTCTTCTTTTATTTCGTATCTTCTAGACACTTCTGTCTCTTTCTTGCCTTCTTCGTTGACTAAAGGCCTTACTCCTGCGTAGCTATACCAGACATGCTCTGTTGACACGTTAGAGCCGTAAGCTTCGTTAAGCTCCGCTACTAAGTCTGCGATGTCTTTCTTGTCAGCATAAACATCGTCTAAGTCACCGTTGAAATCTACGTCAGTGGTCCCTACTAGGCTATGTCCTCTCCATGGCAGGACGAAGAATGATCTTCCAGTTTTTTTAGCGCTAAGAACCACCGCGTTATTAGATATCTTGTCAGTTATGATATGTATCCCTTTAGTCCCTCTTATTTTTTGTTTATGGGAAGGGTTGTAAGTCTTTATCAGCCTATCCAGCCAAGGTCCTGATGCGTTGACGACTATTTTTGATTTTATCGTGTAAGCCTTGCCATTAGTATTATCTTTGACTATCACTCCTTCTGCTTTGTTATTGTTGATAATTATCTTTTCTACTTCTGCATAATTGCTGACGTCTGCTCCGTTGCTAGCAGCTGTCAGTATGAACTCTAAGCATAACCTTTCAGGGCTGGATATTTGGCAGTCGCAATACTTCGCAGCTCCGAGCAAGCCTTCTTTTATGATGGTCGGTTCTGCTTTAACTACGTCTTCCGGGCTTAAGATCTTGTGGTGAGGCATTTTTTGCTCTTTATAATCGACAAAGTTTTTGTCATAAGACAGCAGGTCATAAAGCATCATGCCTACTCGTATCAGGCTTTTCTTGTTATGCCCTCCTTCGTATAACGGAAGCAAGAAAGGTATCGGGTAGACTAAGTGCGGCGCTATTTTCTCGAGTATCCTCCGCTCTTTCAAGGATTCCCTGACAATGCCGATCTCGAAATTTTTCAAATACCTTAATCCGCCGTGCGCAAGTTTGGACGTGGCTGATGTGGTGCCCCATCCGAAGTCCTTCTTCTCCACCAACGCGACCTTCAAGCCCCTTAGTGCTGCGTCGTGTGC
>VGLX01000144.1 GCA_016866645.1 Candidatus Woesearchaeota archaeon
CGGTTATCTTGTTTACAACAGGCCCACCTATAAGAATCATGTTACTTTTCATATCATCTGCTGTTGTTTCGGTGTCAAGTTTCACATTCATCTTAGGTATGTAGTTCATGAACGTACCCATGAAGAGCGCTAAGTCGATCCCATAATGGCCATCCTTGCTTTGTGCTCTTTGGATTCCGTGAGGTTCAGGGCTTCCGACGATTATCAAAGCGTTAAGCTGTCCATCTTCTATGAACGGTCTTAAGAACCCCTCTTTTTTCTGTTCAACATAGGATATTTTTTCAATCGGCTTGAACTCCTTGAATTTCACAAAAAAAGAATCATCAGATAGCTCATAGTAATTAGCTACCCCTCCTTGCTTATCTTCTCTCCTTACAAGCTTGATGACCTTAGACTTTTCCAGGTTTCTTATATGATAGAAGATTATTTGTTCATGCACTCCAAGGTCACGGGCTATTTTCGAAGGGTAAGATGGCTCCGACGCAAGCAAGTGCAGTATTCTCATAGATATATCTGACGTTATGCTTTTCAGCTGGGGGAGTTTTATCTCTGATGAAGATATAGAGAGGGTTTGCTGTTCTTTCTTGTCTACGATTATCATAACAACACCTAAAAAAATGTTTTTAGTAGTATTATAAAAATATTAGTAACACTTATATATAAAGTTTTCTTAAGAACAACCAACAAAAAGGAGAAAACATGTGCGGAATAATAGGCTACAAAGGAAATAAGAACGCAACATCCATCGTAATAGAAGGTCTTAAACTTCTAGAATACCGAGGGTATGACTCCTGGGGGATCGCCTCAAAAAACCATGAACTTGATATAATCAAGAGGGTTGGAAAAATCGGAGATTTCCAAGACAAGTCTAAGCTAAAAAAGAGCAACATAGCAATAGGCCACACCCGGTGGGCAACTCATGGGAAAGTTACCGAAGCCAACGCACACCCCCACACAAGCTACGACAGAAGGGTAGCAGTAGTCCATAACGGAATAATAGAAAACTTTCAAGAACTAAAGAAGGGTTTAGAAAAGAACCATAGATTCTTATCAGAAACAGACACTGAAGTTATACCTCGCCTTATAGAAGAGAACATGAAAGAGGGTTTTGAAGAAGCAGTAAAGATATCATTAAACCGACTCGAAGGAAGGTATGCGATAGTCGCAATAAACCAAGATGAAGACAAGATAATCGCCGCAAGGAAAGGAAGCCCATTAGTCCTAGGCATCGGAAAAGACGAATTCTTCATAGCATCAGACGTACCAGCATTCCTAAAACACACAAACGAAGTAATATTCTTGGAAGACGGGGAAATCGCTGTTATAAACAAAGAACTAAAAATATTCAACCAGAAAACAAACAAAGAGCTAAAAAAAGAGAGCACAAAGATAAGCTGGACTTTAGAACAAGCCCAAAAAAGCGGCTATCCCCACTACATGCTCAAAGAGATTTACGAACAGAGAGACACTCTAAAAAAAGCAATAAGCCAAAATGATGAAGATATCAAAAGAATAGCTGCTGAGATAAACAAAGGCTTCGGAACGTTCTTTATCGCATGCGGAACAGCGTATCATGCAGCTCTAACCGCATCATACGTATTCTCAAAAATCACGAAAAAACACATAAATGTAGTTCTAGCATCAGAATTCCCAAGCTATGAACACTTCTTAACAGAAAAAACACTAGTAATACCAATATCCCAAAGCGGAGAAACAGCAGACGTGCTAGAGGCAGTTAAAGCAGCAAAAGAGAAAAAATCAAAAGTGATAGCTATAGTCAACGTGACAGGGTCAACTCTAATGAGGCAGTCTGACGTTTCATTCCAACTCCATGCAGGGCCTGAAATAGCCGTAGCCTCAACAAAGGCATTCACATCTCAGCTGGCATTATTAACATTACTCGCTTATGCATGCAGCGGAAAACTTGAAGAAGGAAAAGAAAAACTTAAAACAACCGCATCGAAAGTATCAGAAATCCTCGAGCCTGCATCCGAAAACAAGATCAAAGAACTTGCAAGAAAGATAAAAAACAAAAACCATATCTTTGTGATAGGGCGGTCTGTGAATTACCCCATAGCCTTAGAAGCGGCTTTGAAAATCAAAGAAGTAAGTTACATACACGCAGAAGGATTTGCTGGAGGAGAACTCAAACATGGAACCTTAGCGCTTATCGAAGAAGGCACACCATGCATCGTGTTCGTAGCAGAGGACGAGACGAAGAAAGAGATGATAAGCAATGCGATGGAAATCAAAGCCCGAGGAGGGTATATAATAGGAGTAAGCCCTGAAAACAATGAAGCTTTCGACTTCTTCATAAAAGTCCCAAACAGCAGTTCATTATCTCCGATAATCAACACAATACCCGCACAACTCTTAGCATACCACCTTGGATTAGAGCGGGGATGTGATATAGACCGGTGCAGGAACCTAGCAAAGAGCGTGACGGTAAAATGAGCCTTTTTGGAACATCAGGGATAAGAGGTAAATACGGCGAAAGCATAACCGAACAGTTAGCAGAAGAGATAGGAAAAGCCATAGGAAGCTATGTCAAAGACAACTCTGTGCTGGTAGGCACAGACCCGAGAACTTCAGGACCATCACTAAAAAAAGCATTACTATCCGCGCTTGTGCAATACAAAAATGTCATAGACCTCAACATGGCGCCTACACCAGTAGTCGCTTTCGGATGCAAATTATTCTCAAACAGCGGAGTGGTAATAACCGCCTCCCACAACCCAAAAGACTATAACGGATTCAAGGTCTTAGGACATGACGGTTTAGCCTACTCGCGCCAGAAAGAGATAGACCTTGAGAACATAATCTTCAGCAAGAGATACTCTAAAAGCCCATCAAGAGGCAGCATAGTCCAGAAGAAAGTAGAAGAAAAATACATCCAAACAATCCTCAAGAAAATAAAACTAAAAGGTAAACTTAAAGTGCTTATCGATGCTGGAAACGGAGCAGCAAGCCACATATCCCCTTTGATACTGAAGAAGTATGGTTATCAAACTGAAGAAGTAAATTGTGAACCGGACGGAAACTTCCCGAACAGGAATCCAGAGCCTAATGAAGAAAACCTCAAAGGAACTGCGAAACTTGTAAAGCAAAAAGGATGCGACATAGGATTTTGCCACGATGGAGACGCTGACAGGATGATGGCCATAGACGAAACCGGAAAAGTCGTCGACTTCGACAAGTTCCTAATCTTTTTATGCCAAAGCATAGCACATCAGAATGGCAACAGGACTGTTGTAACGACTGTAGACGCCTCAATGGCTGTCGAAGATTATCTAAAAGACTTGAAAGTTATCAGGTCAAGAGTAGGTGACGTCTTTGTAGCTAACGAAGCCAAAGAGTTTGATGCTTGCTTCGGAGGAGAGCCATCAGGAAGCTACATATTCCCAGAATTCGGCCTCTGGCCCGATGGGATATACGCAATAGTAAAAACTTTACAAGCCTTAGAAAAAGACGGAAGAACAATTTCAGAAATACTTTTAGAAATACCCAAGTATCCTATGCAAAGGACAAAGCTGCGCTGCCCTAACAACAAAAAAGATGACGTCATGAGGCAGATAAAAATACCTATCGGTTATGAGGTCGTCACTAAAGATGGCATATTAATGAAGAACA
>VGLX01000145.1 GCA_016866645.1 Candidatus Woesearchaeota archaeon
GGGAAAATCCTGAATTTGTAAGTGCGGTTCACCAGTTTTTTCATAATCTAAAAAAGAGAACTTTTCTTGTTTTTAAATACTCGGCACACACTTGTCCAGTTGTCCAGTACCTAAGCGTTTATCGACGGTAAAAGTTATGAAGATTTTCCGAAATGGCTAGTTGTTCTTCTAAAACCAAGAGAAAATTTTCGAAGAAAAAAAATACCCCTCCCAACAATTCATCCCCGCAGCAAGCTGACGGGGTATTCGAATAAAATAAACACGACTCGTGCTACCTCCCTGACGAAAACATAAACATAAAAGGGGTCAGCGGAATAAAAGCACATCTAAAAAACTTAGACTATATGATACAAAACCTTCCGCCAAAAGAAGAACTGAAAAAAGACCCGAGAATAACTGACAAAGAATTAGGATCTATCCTCTCAGGTACGAGCCAGTTCTGCGCAAAGTACAACCTAGTGGAAAAAGTCTTGACACATGGCATAAAAGTCACGGACAAAGACCATCTACTCGATGCCATAAGGGTAGCAAGAACCTATTTCATAACACATCCTAAAACCGACTGGTATTTTAACAAAGCCCATTCTTGTTCTTAGCAGTCTTAGAAACCATTCTCGTACAGTCATTAGGGTAAAGTTTGCCATTACAGCCGCAAACAGGCTGCCAAAGCACAGGGCATATTTCAGGAATGACTACACACTTGCCATTCGAAGATGAGCAAGAGCTGAACTCACAGAACTCTACAGGCAAACACTCCTTATTTGATGAACAAGGGCTACCTAAAGCATCATCAATCTTCCCAGCTTTATGCGCGAAGAGAAATATCGCCAATAAAACCACACCTAACAAGCCAAGCTTATAATGGTGCTTCTTCTCAGACAAATGCTTACGGATGCGCTTAATATGGTGCCTCATTTTACTTTTCTCATATTAACCGCTGCCCTTTTAAGATTCGGCTCCTCAACTATCGGACCATAAGCCAGCGGCATCAGCTTATTGATCAAGCATTCATGGAAATGGAACGGCGCCACTAACAGCCCCTGAGGGACTTCATCCATAACTTTCACTTTTATAATCACATTCCCCACTTTAGAGGTTATCTTCACCTTGTCACCGTTCTTGAGACTATTCTTCTTAGCGTCTTCCACGCTTACATAGCACAAAGGCTCAGGCGAAAGCTTCTCCAGCGTCGGCGAATGCCTGCTCATGTCCCCAGTGCAGAAATGGAAAGGCCAACGCCAAGTAGTCAGAACTAAAGGGTACTTCTTAGATGTAGGATCCTCAAATCCTGGGAACTTAACAGGGTTGAACTTCCTAAAAGCCACAGGCCTGTAAGCGAACTCCGACCCCTTGTTTTTCAGATTCTCAATATTTATCTTATTGTAAGCAGGCAGGTTAGCCTTGATCTCCTTGAGTATGTCCTCGCTAGACCTGTAGCCGTAGTCCTTACCTAAAGCTTTAGCCAGCTCGTCAAGTATGACCCAATCAGCCTTGGACTCGTGCAACGGCTCAATCGCCTTGCCAGTCATCCTAATCCTGGATTCTGCGCTTGTGAAAGTCCCTTCTTGTTCTGCCCAGCTAGCAGCAGGCAGTACGACATTCGCAAATCCCATTGTCTTGTTAGGGAAAGTTGTCTGTAATACTAAGAACATTTTCTTCATCGCCTTATATGCCTTGTTCAAGTCAGGCAATGATTGCGCGGGATTGCTGTGCATGACATACAAGAACTTCACAGGGTCCAAGAATATCGACGCAGATATCGTCTCTCCGTCTCCTGTCGGGCCACAGCCCATGTCACCTACGCCCTGAATGTTAGCTTTTCCGCGCATAGGCACGCTCTTGCCATTCTTAGCCAAGACTATGTTAAGGGCTGCGAACACGTTATGCGCACCATAAGCATGCTGAGTCAAGCCCATACCATGCATCAAAACAAACTTTTTACTATCGCCAATAAGCCTTGCGACTTGCTCAATATCTTCCACTGTAAAAAAGCAGTTCTTGACAGTAGAGCATATCTTAGCCACCTTATCAGCATGATAACCTTCTAAGACCTCCTTGACTTCTTTAGGCACACTCACCTTGCCCTCCCTAACCAGTACGTTGAGAACAGAGTTCAGAAAAGCCATCTCCAATCCAGGCTTAAGCTCGACATAACAGTCTGCGAGTTTACAAGTCTCGTCTTCCCAGTCGCGGGCGCATATTATCTTCGCATTATTCTCTTTCTTAGCTCTCAAGACCTTGTCAAAAGCAACGGGATAAGTCGCTTTAGGGTTAGTCCCTATTATGAGTATGCAGTCCGCTTTGGCTAAGTCTTCAAGCTTGGCATCCATCGCTGTTATCCCAAACGTGTTTTTCAAAGCGTAGCAAGTAGCCGCGTGGCAAAGCCTAGCACAGCTATCGATGTTATTCGTCTTAAGGATATCCCTGGCGATTTTCTGGAACAGGTAAGATGCCTCATTCGTAGCAGGAGGAGCAGCATAGAAGGCTATCTGCCTCGGCTTCAAGCCTTTTACGTTCTTAGATATGAACTTATAAGCTTCGTCCCAAGACGCCCTGACGAGCTTGCCTTTCTTCCGAATCATCGGGTATTTGACACGGTCAGGAGAATGAACTATCTGATAACAATTAAATCCTTTAATGCAAGGCCTGCCTTCGCTGACAGGATCATCCTTCAAAGGGCTTATGTTAACAACTTTATTATCATCTACTACCAGGTCAAAAGAGCACCCTACACCGCAATAAGGGCAAAGAGTTCTTACAAGTTCAGACATAAAGAGTGATCACCCCTTTTTCTTTTTATATCCTAAGATTATTTAACGCCTAACAGCTTTTTAATCTTTTCCTTATCAAACCCGACAACTATCTCACCGTCTATTTCAAGCACTGGAACGCCCATCTGACCTGACTTCTCAACCATCTCATTGGCCGCTTCCTCATCAGTACCTACATCAATGTCTTCAAACTCGATCTTGTTCTGTTTCAGGAAGTCTTTTGCCATATGGCAGTAAGGGCAAGTCTTAGTTGAGTACACTTTTATTTTGTGTTTTGTAGCCATTTTTTTTATTAATCCCTCCAGCTTAAGTCTTGGTTAAATAAGCCTAGTTTTTAAATCTTTGTAATCCTTTCTACTTCTTAACCTTGAATATCCTCTTAAGCTCCTCTAAGTCGATGCATGCGTAAACCTTACTGTCAACTACAAGGATAGGCACTCCATCACCATGCACTATTTTTTCGAGCTCTTTCGCGGACTTATCGTCCAAGTCTATCCTTTTTTCTGTAAATCTTATCTTATGCTCCTCTAGAAATTCACGTACCGTATCACAGTAAAGGCTTCCGCCTATCGAGTAAAACACAACTTTCTTAACCATGATTTATAATACTACTTTAGAATATTTAAAACTTTTCTACCATAGAATCCGACGATAACAAAGGCAGACGATACCACGCCGCTTATGAGGAATATCCTGGCCAAAGCGTCATAGAAAAGCCCATCAGGCATCAAAGCCTTAAGCTTGTCCACCGCAGGGTTGAGCTGCCAAAGGGTGTTATCAAAAGACAACACATGGAACTGATAGAATATCGTGTCAAACCAGGCGTAAGAAGCTATAAAAAAAATC
>VGLX01000146.1 GCA_016866645.1 Candidatus Woesearchaeota archaeon
GGATATCAGAATCTATGACATAACCATCAACAAAAACGAACTAAAAATACCTTAACACATGACGCATCACAATACCTCATAACAGATGGTATGGAAAAACGGAAGATTCTCCGATTCTGACGGAAGAATTAAATTAAGTTCTTGGTGACTCTTGCCATAAATCAGATGATCCGCTAAGTGATGTTAACGCTTTATGTCTGTTAGCATAAGGCTTATTTTCGCTACGAATCTCGTTGCGTTGTCAAAAATCTCTTCCATCCTTCTTGCAGTGTAAGTTTTAATCGCCGCGTACCTTGCGATGTGGCTTTCTTTCTTCGCGTCTTCGAAATAATGGACGTACTCGTCTTCGAATATCTTGTAGGCTTGGTTTAGAAGCTCTAAATCTTCTTTTTCCATCTCATCCGGGACTAAGAGATGCCCTAAAGCGATTTGCGCGGCATCATGGTCTGAGACTTCGTATCCTCTTGACAAGATGGCCGCTTTGGCTGCGTAAAGCATAGAGTAATACGCTATTATGATCGCCCAATAGTCCCAGTGGAGCTTTTTCGGCAGGTCTTCTGATGGTTCCATGCCTTTGATGTGTTCCGCAATCTGCAGGCTGCTTTCTGACTTCTCTAAGAAGAGCCTGATTTTGAACGTCTCCTGCGAGCTTTTTATCCTCCGGTCTTTTACGCACTCTTTGAACATGTCTGCGTAAGCTTTCTTGTCAAACATCTAAGACGCACTTCCAAAACTCTTCAGGGTTGTTCAGTATGATATGGTCTTTCAAGGCCTGTTTTCCTACGTTTTCCTCTTTTTCGTTGAGCATTTTTGCAAACTCTTCCTTTGTGATGAACAACGGGTTGATTTTCTTCCTGAATAATAGCTCGTACTTCGAGAAGGATAATGATTTCTTCCCGTCTTTGTTTATGACTATCATGTCTATGTCGCTTTTCTCTGTCTCTTTGCCTTTTGCGTAGCTTCCGAAAAGCAGCACTGTGTCTTTTGTGTCTAGCTCGTTAGCGATCTTGTTGATTACCGGGTGTTTTTTTAAGAATTCTTTCTTCTCTTCGTCTGAAGAGATTATAAGATAGGATTTCACGATAGGATTGTCTGATTTTAATGTTATTGCCTTGGCTTTTCCTACGTCTTCTGTTGTTATCAGGTCTTCCATTCTCTGGATCGTCCTGTAGAAGCTGGCATATGGCATCCTGAGCAGTTGGCTGAGCCTGTGCATAGTGAACTTCTCTTGGTTGTGCTTTCCGAGGTAGTTTATTATCTTCAGATTATTATCCATATATGAATAATATTATCCATAATTGATATATAAACTTTTGTGTTGTCGCTATTCATAATGATTAACTCATTTCCTTATTAACTTTGCCAAGAAAAAGGTGAAGATTCTCCGGATTTTACGGGGACTATTCCTTTTTTTCTCAGCAGAATTGATAAAGATCATACGCACGGTCTTAAGACAGGAACGTTTATAAACTGTGTAAGATTAATCTTACTTGGTGAGGAGAAATGGACATGGCAATAACAAGAATGAGCTCAAAAGGGCAAATCGTAATACCCGTAGAAATGAGAAAAGGCATAGAAGAAGGCGAAAAGCTGGTAGTCATAAGAAATGATCATCAGCTGATAATAGAAAAAATAGACGAAATAAACGAAAGCCTCAAAGAAGACCTTGAATTCGCCAAAAAAACAGAAGAGGCCTGGAAAAGACACAAAAAAGGAGAGTTCAAAAGCATGGACTCCAAAGAATTCTTGAAAGAACTGAAAAAATGGTAATATCCGAGTTTGACCCCCAGTTTGAAAAAACATTCAAGAAAATAAGAGACTGTGGCCTAAAGGACAAGCTGAAGAAACAAATCGAGAAGATTGTTAACAACCCTGAAACAGGAAAACCCATGAAATACGCCCGAAAAGGGACTAGAGAAGCCTATATCCCGCCATTCAGGCCATCATACGCATACCTGAAAAACGGAAACAAGATAATATTCTTAGCATTATACCACAAAGACGAGCAGTAAACTGAAAGACTCTATAATGCGAAGACGAGTTCTACAAGAAGATAAAGACCAAGCTCTTCAAACCCGAACTAACCGTAAAGATCCACAAAAGATGGCGGTACCCCGCGGAGAAGCCAATATAACTGAAAAAATAAAGCGGAGAATAATTGCTTAACAAGTGGTGGTTTACGACACGCCCGCAATGTAACGTTAACGATTCCCGCAGGGCACACACGCGCTAATATAAGAAAACGGCGTTGTGAAGAACGTGATTATTTCGAAGAGATGTTCGAGGAAACGAACGTCTGAGAAACAAAACCTTAAAAGCCTCAATCGTGTTATATTACCCTGATGAAACTTTTATTCGTCTGCACCGGAAACCTGGATAGGAGCCCGACAGCAGAAGAACTGTTTAAAGGCGAGCACGAGACTAAGAGCTGCGGCATAAGCTTAGGAGCGCCTGTAAGGCTGACCAAGAACCTAATCACGTGGGCGGACAAAGTCTTCTGCATGGAAAAAATACACGAAGAAATCGTTCTGCAACTATGCCCAGAAGCCAAGAACAAAACAATCGTCCTAGGCATAACTGATTCTTACTTCAAAAACGACCCAAAACTGAAAGAAGAACTGAAAGAAAAAGTCGAGAAACATCTAACCCTTTAAACCTTTTAGAGAGTAATAGTTCAAATTTGTAAATTAGCTAGTTGACGTATGGGTCGTATGGTTCTCCTCGCCCTTTTTCTGCTAATTTTATCAATTCTTCCATACTAAGTGTACAACGTTTACGGCAATCATCTGTCATCTGACGTAGACCCTCTAGACCCGTATATGACTGCCGTGTTTTACAAGACAACCACATATTATCTAATACTGCTGGTAATCCTGCATTTTCGCACATGCATACAAGAGCACATTCTTTTAATGGGTCTAATTCTCGTTGTTCAGAAACTTTTTTAGTAGAAAGTGTAAACTTTCCACAAGAATAAAAAATAACTCCTATTATCACGGCAAGAACAATAATGCCCATAATAAAGTTTTTTGCTTCAAATTCTGATTTACTTTGCAATTTCTTTCTTTCTTCTTCTTTAATAGGTTGTATAGGATTCGTATTCTGATATTGTAAAGAATCTGGGGTGACAAATTCTATCATTTGTCCTTCAAGAGGTTTTAGGAATTTAAAAAGTTCTGATGGTTTCATAGATTCAGAACTGACTTGCATACCCACATTGTCACCTGTACTTGCTCTTTTTATGCGTTTGTTATTCATCTCGATACTTACTATGCATAAAGGATAGAGACGGTTATTACCCATATTATTTACCATACCCACTTCTAAAACTCCGCCTTCCACTCGTCCAACGAGGACTACCCCCACCCCAGTGATATTGTAAGCGTCTTGATAATGGAATTTCGCAACTTCCTTTATATTCTTTTTATCTTCTGGAATTTCATTTAGATTTACTCCACAGTTTTTACAACCTTTTGCTGTAGGGTCATTTTCTGTTCCGCATTTCCAACAATAAACCTTTGGGGCAGGTGCTTCTGGTGGAATAGCAGATTGTACAGCTTCGCTTATTTCGCTTTCAGACCAT
>VGLX01000147.1 GCA_016866645.1 Candidatus Woesearchaeota archaeon
CCATTCTTCAAAATCCGGGAAACCTTTAGGCACCCCCGCCTTAGTTTTGTAATATATCCATTCTCTTATTTGATAGTCCGGTAAATTCAGTTTTTTCCCTATCCTTATTTTCCCGAATCCAGGTTTATGCAAGCTTAAGGCTTTATTTCTTAGCTCTTCTCTTTGTCTGACCACAAATTGCCTCGCTTTGAGGTAGCCTAACCATTTTTTGCACTTATCTTCTTTTTCTTTACAATACCTGTATCCGACGATTTCTAAAAACCTTATAGTGTTCTCTACACTTTTTGCGATGGTCAAATCTACACGGATAGTGCGCTCACCTTTTTTGGTTATGTTGCCTTTTCGTTTCATAACATTGCTTACTTTAATCCCTAAATCCTCAAGTAACTTTTTAATCTGGTTAGCATATTCATCAGCGTTGCTTTCTAGGCTTGCGAGCTTATAAAATGATAATCTTATGGCATTAAAGTCCGATTTAATGTTTTTATCTGGGGAAGGCGCATGCCCGTCGCTTCCGAACAATGCAGCTAAGAATTCTGCCTTTTCTCCGTCTGTCGCATTTAACAGCCATGGAGGTATTAAGAAATTAGAGCGAGATTTTTTTCCAATAGGTGGATTCAGTTTTAAGAAATAATTGAACGCTTTTGTACTCGCAGTTAACTCTCGGCTCGTCCCTTTGATTTTCAGCTTTTTTCCTGTGCTCGTTGTTATCTCTGATGAAGTTTTCCGCGTATAAACATTGCTAGAGGTAAACCCGAGTCTTGATAAGTCCTCTTTTATCAGGTTTAAATCTTCTATGTTTCCACTCCCTGCAAAGCCTACACCTTTTATTTTCTCACTCACCCACTCATCCCCCACTATAAATCCGAAAAGCCTTGCTTTTGTTTTATCCTTGTCCGTAGAGTAGTGCTGGCTCAACGGCGTGGCCATGCTTTCTGCTTCCAGCGCGTATCTGAATCCTTCCTCGCTTAGCACTTTATGGTTATGTGTCGTTTTTATCTTTCTTCCTGTTTCCGTAGTGATTTCCAGAACTTTTCTCAGCCCCTTCTCATAAACATTTTCAACGTCGTAATGGCCGTATCTTTTATTGGCTGTGTCGTAACCTAACACTTTGAACTGTTCACCCTTCTTGAAACGTCGGATTATATCCCCCATAGGTGTATGGGCTTTGTCTGTTATCACAATCGAATCAGCAGGAAGGCATTCGTCTAGAACTAGCCATACCATCGGCTGCTTAGTTTTTTTATAATCCTCTTCGCTTCCTAAGTAGCTGTAGCCCGATTTTATCATCTCTATCTCTTCTTTCTTTCTCTCGATTGTCCTTTCTTCAAATATTTTTTTGGATATGAGCCCTGTGACTAAGTTTTTCACTCCCCACCCTCCAGGACCTGTCGTGTAAGCGCTTAAGTCTAAGACGCTGATCCTTCCGCCTTGTATCATCTCGCTTATCTTAGTGCTTTCTGTACTGAATAATCCCCAGCCTTTAGTGGCTTTGAACCTGTTCTTAGCCGCGTTTTTCGTGTTAACGTCAATCTCGCTATCTTCGCTTATCTTCTGCGTTAAATCATCTATAGAATAATCAGTTATTCCTCCTTCTTGGAATTCGTAAACAACTTTTTCGATAGCAATAGCCAAAGGATCATTCTCATGCAGACCAAATGTAAGTCTCCAATCTTCTGGCGTGAGCTCGCTTGGTTTTATCGCGAAAGAGTAGTCTACTGGTATTCCGTCTTCTTTGTAAGTCTTGTAATAGCCGCGGGGTATGTATAAATTTATCTTTGTGAGCCCTTCAGGCTTGACTCCCCATTGCTTCAGAAGCTCTTCGTCTTTTTCGTTAGGGTATTTCATGGTCCAGAATATTCCCATAGTATCAAATATTATCACAGCGATATTTTTAGAGACTTCTTCTGGCAAGTTGCAGATGCCTTCGCATATAGTCCCCAATGTGTACGACTTTCCAGATCCGCGCTTGCCACAAACAAGTACGACGTGGCTTCTCACTACGTCTAGAAGTATCCTGTTGGACAGTGAAGTAGTACGCCCCATCTTGACGTATCCCTTGCCGATGAGGACTACCCCTTGTTCGCCGAACTTTTTTCTGTCAGACTCGTTCCGCCCAACGATTATGTCGTAAGCCATTACTAAGACTAAAGGGTGTGGAAGATTTTAAACTTTTTGATAGTAAGCTTTAAAAAGATGCCATGCGCCTTTAAAAGATTATGATAAAAAACCAGGTCAAAACCGTAATGCTGTTAGGGGTGCTTACAGCCCTCATGCTCTGGTTCGGGAGCTTCTGGGGCGCTTCAGGATTAACAATCGCTTTGATATTCGTCTTAGGGATGAACCTCGTGATGTACCTGTTCTCTGACAAGATAGTCCTTTGGATGTACAAGGCTAAAGAGGTTAAAGAGAAAGACGTCCCTGAGCTTTTCAAGCTGGTGAGAGAGGTTTCTGAAGAGGCGGGCATGCCTATGCCAAGGGTTTATCTAATACCCTCTGGTAACCCCAACGCTTTTGCCACGGGAAGGAGCCCTAGTCGTTCAGCTGTCGCCTGCACTGTTGGCATCATGGACCTCTTGACTAAAGAAGAGCTGCGCGGGGTCATAGCACATGAGATGGCGCATATCAAGAACAGGGACACATTGATAATGGTCATAGCTTCGACGATAGCTGGCGTGATATCTTACCTTGCGAGCATGGTCAAATGGGCTGCGATCTTCGGAGGCTTCGGAGGAAGGGACAATGACAATGGCAGGAACATTATAGGTTTGTTAGCTTTGGCGATAATCACTCCGATAATCGCCTTGCTGATACAATTAGCGATTTCTCGCAGTAGAGAGTACTTGGCTGATGAGACAGGCGCAAAGATTGTGAAGAATCCTCAAGCGTTAGCGTCTGCATTGGAAAAGTTAGAACATGGCGTTAAGCAAGCTCCTATGAGCATGGGCGGCCAAGCGACTTCGTCTCTGTTCATAGTTAACCCGTTTAGCTCATCGTCTATATTCTCGCTGCTGAGCACTCACCCGCCTGTCAAAGAAAGAGTAAAAAGATTGAAAGAATTAAAAATTTAAGTGGTTATTTTTGCCCTTTTACTTCTATTTTTCCGAATCTTCCGGCGCTTAACTGCTTCTCTCCTTGGAATTCTGAGACGAAGCCGTTGGTTATCTTTATCTTGTCACCGACTCTTATCTTGTCGATGTCTTCATTCCATAATGTTAGCTTAATCTTCCCGCTGTCATCCCCGACTGTAGCGTTTGCTACTCTGCCGGCGCTTCCGAATTTTTGAAATTCCCGAACATCACCTACTGCCTTGACAATGACCTCTATGTCTACCTTGCCCTGTTTTGCTTGTAAATCTTTTATCTTCATGAAAAATCATCCTCCAGAAAGTATCTCTGGACTTTTTGTTTTATAAATATTGTTGTAGTAAAATTCCAAAGATTTATAAATGTCCTATAATTAAGCCATTCTTATGTCAATTAAGAAGGAAATGCAGCAACGATTCGAGCAGCAGCAGCTAGAGCTGCAAAGGGTCAAGCTCCCTCGAGGAAGAGAGGTGTTTGGCATACTTATGCAGAGGCT
>VGLX01000148.1 GCA_016866645.1 Candidatus Woesearchaeota archaeon
TTTCCATAATACCTATATACGTAATATAAGATATATAAACTTTTCGCTCCCCCGACGCTGGATTCAAGATAAAGAAACCTATTCCCTAAATCAAGCAGAGTTACGGTTTAACCTTCTGGAAACAGAAACTTTTCACCATACCTTATTATCTTATCAATAAACACTAGACTAAGGGCCAATAACAGAACAAGTATGTAATGGGGTGTCTCCATCTTAATACGGAGCTTAACAAGCAAGAATAAAGTAAACAATACAGTTCCTATGCCATAAAGTATCATCCTTATCGAGAATATAAAATAGTCATGTTCTGTCTTGTTCTTCTTCTTGATATAAGCATTCCATTCACTTTCACTGTACACCCTTGATTCGCCAATGCCCATACATATCTTAACAAGGTCAGAATATTTTAAGTTTTCTATAAACAAACTGCTAAGAATCAGAAGCAGGTTACTTACTTCTTCTCTTCTTCCTTAACCCTGCCAACAAAGAAGCTCTTTCCTCCGACTTTCATCTCAGTGCCGCAGTTAGGGCATTTGTAAGTCCCGATATTAGGCATACCTGGCTGGAAAGGGTTCTCGGGGACAGAGTACCATTTCTTGCACTTCTTGCATTGTAGTTCAGTAGTTTTCTCTTCAGATTTTTTAAACTCGAAACCCTCGCCCATGATATAGCATTCCTCCAATTATAAGACTATACTCCCCTGCTTTTAAACGTTTCTAAGAAAATAGCCTTAATCCTTTCTGTATTGGAGCATCACAAGCTTCTGGTTTATCTCTTCTATCCGGTCTTCTATAGTCATAACATATGCTTCTTTACTTTTGATATTCTGTAGGCTAGCAGTTAAGACATTATCGCCAAGCACATCAAGAATCCACTTGGCGAAATCATCTTTATTAGTCGATACGTGATTGTAAAAAACCGAGTCAGGCGAAAACTTTATCCCGTCTACTAACTCTTGGATATTCCTCGCAGTCCTGCCGTTGCAGAACCAGAAAGCCAGCTCCGGCCTAGAGACGTCACTAACAACCCTCCTGAACGCGTTTTTCAAAAATGACCAGTCGCTTTTAAGCATGATATCTTAGACAGTGTTTTCAGAATAAAAGCTTTTTCATTGCTCCTGACATGCCATTATTTTTATTACAGCTTCTTCTATGCCTATGGAAGGGTTGTCTTTCAGCATCTTAGCTACGGCTAAGGCTTTGCTGGGTTGTATTATCCCTTTGCTGACTGCTGGCAAGGGCTTCTCTGGCACGTAAGCAGTCTTTAGCATTATCTCTTTTATCTGCGACGTCTTAAGGTTTGGGTTTTCTTGGTATATCCTTAATCCTAGGTTGAGCGCGTAAGGCGAAGCCATGGATGTTCCGCTCTTGCGGATGTTTCCTCCGCCGATCAATGCTCCGTTCACGTCTGTCCCCGGAGCGAAAATGTCTACGCTTTCTTCTCCAATGTTTGAGAAATCAGCGGGTTTGTAAACTGAGAGTTTAGACTCTAGCAGTTCGTCTGTGTCTAACGCGCCTATGACTAGCATATTTTTAAAATCATAAGAGGGAGGATAACTTTTAGTGCCTTTATCAATGTCTCTGTAGTCATTGCCTGAAGCTACGAAGAACAGCGTTTGAGGATTGTTTTTTATAAGGTCTTCTAATGCGTGGAAGCTTTCAGGGCGAGGCGACATCTGCCCTTCTACGTTTCCGAAGCCAAAGCTCATATTCACAAATAGTATGTTATTCTCTTTTAAGTAATGGCTTATCTTGTTTAAGTATGCCGGGTCAGTCATGTCCCCTGCGAAGCCTAATAATGCAAAGCTGTCTAGGTCTTTCAATGTTATTGAGGCTACGTGGGTGCCATGGGAGAGCGGAGTTCCGTCTCCGTGGATGACTATTATCTCGTTTATGTTGGGGGAGTCTATGTCCAGGTCTATCATCTTGTTCTGCTGCTTGTTCCAACCCATGATGTCGTCTGTCCAGCCATTCTTGTCATCGTCAACTCCGTTGAGCTCTTCTTTAGGGTTCTTCCACACCTTATGGGCCAGTGATGGGTGGTTTATGTCAAATCCTGAGTCTATGATGGCTACTGGAGTTCTTTTGCTGCGATATACTTTTAGAAGTTCATCAGACTGTTCTTTGCTCAATCCCCTACTTAGGATTATATCTTCTATGTTTAGCTTGGAATCCTCATCATATAATCCGATTTTTTTGTCTTGTGCATCATAGCAGTCAAAGCCTTTTACCCTTTTGAGTTCTTCTTTCCCTTTGACGTAATAGTAGACATATGTTTTTTCTAGTCGCTCTTCTTTGTCGTAAGTGTCCTGCTTTTCGACTATGCTCGTACCTTCCTTGTAATGTTTCCGGGTGATAAGTTTGAATGACTCTTGGTCGTAGACCCATTTTTGTAAAATCACGCTTTTTCCTTCAGGTGAGCCTTTTAGGAGCTGTTTCTCTTTTACCTTTCTTCCGGGCGTTCCGGTGGTGTGTGATATTTGCTCGTATGTGTCGCCTTTCTCTGAGTATACGTAGTCTATATCCACGGTAAGTATGCCGTCTATGTTCCAGTACCTTTCGTTGACCAATTTTCCGTCTGAGAACTTTTTTATGCCTGAAATTTTTCCGTTATCAAAGTATTTTATTTCCTCTCTTTTCTTGTTTTGGTAGGTTTCTGAGTACTGTGCCTCTTGTCTGCCCATAACTGTCGAGAAGTCTGTTCCGAAAGAACCTATTAGGCCGGCTAGTATAAAGCTTCCAGCGAGGATAGTCTTGTGGGTTTTCATCGGTGTAAAGATTACAGAACTAGTATATAAACCCTAACATTTTAACTACTTAGTAATTGTAAAAAAATGGGATGCGCCAGGCGGGATTCGAACCCGCGTCGCGAGCTTGGGAAGCTCAAATCCTAACCACTAGACTACTGGCGCGGTCATTCTTTAGCGTTACAATTCTGCGGATTATAAACTTTTTTGTTTTCGCAAATTTTTTTAACAAACAAACACTTTTAATGGGCTATGGAAATCGTGTTTTCAGACAAATGCTTAAAGTTTAAGCAAGAAGGTCATCCGGAAAGCCCGGAAAGGGTTAGGCTGGCTTACGAGCATCTTAAGGATTATTACAAGATAGTCAAGCCGTCTGCTTGTTTTGACAAAGAACTGTTAAATGCTCACACCAAACGATTAGTTGACTCTGTCAAAAACAAAAGTTTTTATGACGCTGATTGCCCGCTCTATGACAATATCTTCGATTACGCCTCCTTATCTGCAGGAGCGGCAATCATGGCTGCGAAGAAACAAGGCTTCTCGCTTATGAGGCCTCCAGGCCATCACGCAGGCAAGGACTCTTTAGGAGGTTTCTGCTATTTCAATAACATAGCCGTTGCTGTTAAATCTCTTGGCAAAAAGACATTAATATTAGATATCGATGCTCATCATGGCAACGGAACACAAGACGTATTCTTAGGCGATGAGAACGTAACTTACGTTTCGCTCCATAAAAGCCCAGAG
>VGLX01000149.1 GCA_016866645.1 Candidatus Woesearchaeota archaeon
CCCCTTTTTCAAAAAAACTAGGCTTCAAAGGCTATGCCCTTTTTACTTATAACCTGAAAAACCTGGATCATAACAGAAAAACAAAATTCACTTATGCATTAATCGGAAGAAAAAGCCAAGGGATTATAAAACAGCTCAGCGCAGAACCGTTAGGAAAAGGAGCAGTAATAATACCTATTGAAAACAGCCTAATCTTCGAGGATTTTTTACAAAAATGGGAAATAAACTATAACAAGAAGAGTATCCTGGTTTCATTATTATGATATCACATCAAAAACTTAAAAACATCATTAAGGAAGAAAATGGAAAAAGGATAAGCAAGAAAGCAATAGACAAATTGAACCTGATATTAGAACAGAAAATAAAAGAGATGATAAAAAAAGCAATAAGAAATGCAGATTTCTCCGGAAGAAACACTATAAAAGAAGAAGACATCCAATAATCTGAAAATAATTTAAAATTTTGGAAAACAAAAGAGACTAAAGCTTCCTGCGAGGCTTATGCTATAAAGATTGACAAGACAGGACTGTCTGTGCTGTCTGAGAAGATGACTTTCTAAAAATAATAAAAAAAGAAAAAAGATTTAGGTTTAGTCAGTCTCACTCAACAGGTGCTGTTATTGTTCCTGAAGCTGTGTGTGACAAACCACCTTTAGTGTAACTTATTGCAATATCTGCTTTTGCTCTACTTCCTGTGAAACCACCACTACAAGTGAAGTTTAGTTTCGTTAAGTTTCCATCATTCCATGTAAATGAAGGATTTGGGTCTGATGCTGCAATGGTGCCAGAACAATCTCCAGATGTTAGCGTAAATGAAACACCTGTAAGTTGTTCACCCATACCGTTCCTCACTTCCATGTATATATAATCTGTTAAGTCGCTGTCGTCTATCTTGAAATTTTCACAGCCCATCCCGGGCACTAGCGTACAGCTGCTTGGCAAGAATCTCGCAGGGCTTAACACCCCGAAGTATGCCAGCGCTCCTATCGCCACTAATACTACTAGAATTGCCCAACCATAGGTCATCAAGAACTCCATGGCTGCTTGTCCTTTTCTCACATTCCATCTACCTCCTTTTTTAATTTTTTATCTAAACACCTAGATTATCTAAGTCTTTTTGACTATATAAACGTTTGGATTTTAAGTGCTTAGCGGTTCGTTCAGAACCGCAAAAAGGGCATTTCACGGGTATCATCTCCAAACAGTTGTTACCCCCTGATGCCCTTCAACCTATTTCTTAACAGGATTCACAAGAATTTAAGGATTTCCACCACCCACACTTAACTTCCCCAGTGCCGGATTATAACAATGTCTTCGCATTCGACAAAATAGTTCAAGTAACAGTGAAATACTCATCATCTAAGCCATATTTTTGCCTATGCTCGCTGTCTATCCTGAACCAGTTTTCCATGTTGGTAGCTAAAGACCCTGACTGGTTAATCCAGTAATTATGGTCCACTATGCTGTAGTCATATGTTTCAACGCCTTGTGAATAAAGTTCTTGCCTGTTAACAAGGCTTTCTATACCGCAGCAAATAGACTCTTGGATGATATTGCCTTCAAGCCTCATAAGGTAACTTGGAGCATCTTCATTATTAGTGTAATAAGAGTGGTTCAAATGGTATTTCAAATTATTAACATCCCATTCTCCTTCTTCTATCTCATTTGTGTAATTACCTTCATAAAGTGTAGGTGTTATAGTGTTACTCACTCTTCCGAACGTGTTCATGAAATAAACAGGGTCTTCGAAGCCGGTTAAGTTTATCTTTGTACTTACTGAAACTGACCTGTTCCAACTGGCTAAGCCGTCAAGGTCTTGATAGTTTATGGTTGTGTTAAGGGTTACGTCAACTGTCCAAGGGTCTTGCTGATAAACGCCCACAATAGGGTCTTCAAAACTTGTGATGATATTAAGCTTAGCTGCTTTTAAGGACACGCTGTTCGCCCAATCGTTGAAAGTGGATGTTGCTAGTAAGATGCTTGGCTCACCTTTTATAGTGCCGTTAAGGAACGCTTCAGTAAATCGTAAGTCTACACTATCAATATATTCGTAGTGTATGATTATATGGTCTGTCATGGCTATGAACGCTCTGAAGCTTGAGATGTACAAGGCCCGTTCTAAGTCTGATTCTACGCTTTTTATGAAGCTATCCATAGTGCTTATCCTGCGGCTGATCATGTCTATATTGCCGCTGTAAGTAGGCTTGTGCTCCATCCTTATGAAAAACAGCAACGCTAACACGAACATCATAGCAGTGAGTGTGAAAAAAACTCCTTTCTTGTTTATTGCCATGTCCTCACCTCAGCGACAGTCGGCCCCCACATGAATGGCACGCCAGGAAGGGCTATTAATTCTAGATTAAGGTCAGAAGCGTCAAAATCAACGTCTAATTTTCCATCACAGTCAAAATCAAGCTGTCTTAATAAGCTATCCATAGCTATGTTGATAGAATCTTGACTGGCACTGCTTGGAGAGAAGCTGGTTGTTGGGCAGTCGTACGTGCAAGTGTTTGATCCGGAATAGTTTAAAGGCACATACATACTTTTGGTACTGTCATCTTCAAGCGTTAAAGACCAATTGCACCCATTAGCAACCCCAGTGATAGCTGAGTAGTTAACATTAATGTTAACTCCTAAAGCGTATATCACTTTATCATCAAGAGACCCACCTGTATGGTTTTCTTTTGAAGTTCCTGTACTTACAGTGACAGTATTAATTCCTGGCACGACTGAGCTTACTGGTATGTTTATGATAAAAGGGTCTCCAAGCGATGAGTAATCATCACCGAATGTTGAAAGGTTAAATATTATATTATCATTAAGCTGTAAGAAGTCAGTCCAGCTGTCCGCGGAATAAGAAGTTACTTTAGCTCCTAAAACGTTAAGACCTGAAGGGACTTCGAAGCTGCCGTTGCTTATATTATTGTTGAATCTTGCGCTTTCAAACGTTATAGGGATGTTCCCAAAAGACGCTGATGGAAGGTTTGAAGTGTAGTTGTACTCGATGAAAGAGTCAGAGTATAACACGCTCTGCGACACAGTGCCCGTGATGTTCGCCTGCTGGGTTTCGAAAGTCAGCTCGAGCATGTCGCTGGCGATTCGCCTGTAAATCTCAGCCAGCTCGTCAGCATCGTTGCTCATGTAGAAATGGGAGCAGTCATCGCAACAAGCAGACCGGTTGAGCGTTGAGACATCTCCACTTTCTCCGAACGCGACTGCGTAAATCCTGATGTTATGATCCTGGAACGCTTTGCATGCTTTACTGACTGTTTCTTGTGAAGGTGTTTGCGTGCCCGCGACTGTTCGGCAGTTAGAGCCACCATAACTATGGCAGTCTGCTATTTTAGTGTTAGCTTCGCCGTCGCTCATTATAAGCATTGACTTAACCCGGTCGTAAGTGTAAGACTCTTCGCTGGTTAAAACGCTCAGGTTAAGATTCGTGAACGTCCAAT
>VGLX01000150.1 GCA_016866645.1 Candidatus Woesearchaeota archaeon
TGGGCCACGCTTGCGAGTTAGAGACTTCTATAATGCTTTCAATAAGGCCGGATCTTGTGAAGATGAAGAAGGCCAAGAAAGACACGAATTACCCTAACGATGGAGACCTGTTCATGGACTGGTCAGACGGCGCGTTAAGCTTCATGCCTTACTGGAGCACGATAAGCAAGACAGGCACAGCAGGAGACCCGACAGTAGCGACTAAGAAAGCTGGCGAGTACCTGGTAAAAGTCGCTGTTGAAGAATTATGCGACAGAGTGAAAATATTAAGAAAGCTTGATTACGAGAAGTACTCTAAAAGGATAGACCATCACCTAAGGATATGAACAGGCTATTCTTTCGCTTTCTCCCATAAGATATCAAAATAATTCTTGTAAGTCTGCGCTATGTCCTTATTCTTGATGAGTATGACAAATAATTTTGCCCAATGGATGATCGCCACTTTGTCACCGTATATGTTCGTCGCTACTTCAGTGTTGTATTCTTCAGGCAAGTACCTTAAGCTTGTCAAAGGGAATCTCTTCTTTAGCCTTTTGCAAGCGAATATTATCTTAAGCTTAACCTTCTTCTCAGCCCTAAGCTTGTTATACCTTGTGAAATAGTATTGGAGGACGTCCTCTGCGTTCTTAGACCCGCCTAAAACCAATATGTCTTTGCCTGTCCTTACCTGGTCGTCAAAAACTGTTTTCAGCCCTTGCTTGCCCCTGAAGAACACGGTCTCTTCCAATTCTTGTACCAGGCTATACTGCGGCTGCAAGGTGACTATTTTCTCTTTGAGCTTATCCCTTCCCTCGTCTAATATCTCGAGAAGGCGTTCAGGATTAGCTGGAGTGAAATACCTCCGGTTGTTCTCTTTTATGTAAGACACGAGGCCTTTTATCGTAAGCCTCTCCAGAGCATCATAGACTGTCCTACGATGTATGCCTGACTTCTTAGCTATGCTTCCGGTAGTCGCTTTCCTGAGCTCTAGCAGTCTCAAATAGACTCTTGATTCGACATCCGTCAGGCCAATCTCTCTAAAATCTTTGTCCATTTTGTGGTGATATATATCACCCCTTAAACTTTAATAGTATTTAAAACTTCCTTTAGGGTTAAAGAGGAGGAAATGACAAAAATGAAACTCGGAGAATATACGGAATCGATGAACCCGGTTTACGCTGACATCGCGATAAGCGAGGTCATAGAGAAGCATAACGGCATGTCTTTCGGAGAGATAAAGGAAGACGGCTACAGGTGCCAGATCCACGCAGACGGTGACTACGTGAAGATGTTCACCAGGGCAGGCAACGAGTACGTTTACGAATGCTACCCTGAAATCGTAGAGGCTGTACAGAAGCTGAAGCTCAAAAAGACAGTGCTTGACGCTGAGATGAAAGGGGAGAGCATAGGATATGCTGGCTTCACCCAGATAAGGAAAAGGTTCAGACAAAAAGCACAGAAGAGCAAAAAACTGGAAGAGTATAAGAAACTGATAAAAGAATACCCTCTAAGGCTGGTAGTGTTTGACACGCTGATGTTCGATGGAGAAGAGCTGCTTAACACACAGCTTGAGGACAGGAGGAAATATACGGATAATATCTCCGGCAAAAGGGTGACACCATCCGAATTGTACAGGATTACAAGCGAAAAACAGTTTGATGAACTTTTCAATGAGAATGTAAAAAAGATGAAACACGAAGGCTTTGTGCTTAAAAAACCAAGCTCGATGTACATCGGAAACCCTAAAAAGCTTCACCAAAAAGACGCCAATTACAATTGGGTGAAGATAAAAAACTTCGAGACGCTAGACCTGGTGATAATAGGCTTGTTCAAGAATGACGCCGAATACGCTAAGGATGTCAAGTTCTCTTCAGCTTTGTGCGCAATGAAGAACAGCGGAACAGGGCTTTATGATGTGCTCTGCTCAGTGAGCCTTGTGAGGAAGAACCCGTTCACAGGCAACAAGTTCGCATCAGACCTTGAAAAAATGATAACCAAAGTCTCTTACGGAAAACCTTCAAACGTTTATTTCCCAGAAAAGATGGAAAACAAGCATGGCAATGTGATATACGTAAAGCCTAAAGACTCTCAAGTCATCGCGGTAAAGACTATGAACATCGAATTTGACGGCAAAGACTATGCGCTAAGAATCGCACACATAGATGACATACGGGAGGACAAGAATGTCAGCCAGACAACAACATTAAAAGAAGTAGAGAAGCTTTACAAGCTCCAGGAGGCAAAAGATGACGAAAGCAAATGACAAAAAACTTGAATACAGGATTTTTAATTCAGAGGAATGGGACTGGTTTGTGGCTGCAAAAAAAGACAAGAAGCTAGTAGTGCTTTATGAAGGGCACGACCTTAAGGAGGCCTACAGATCTATACTCAGCGACATGGGCATCGAAGTCGCCATAGAAGAGCGCATCATGGACTCAGGCAGTTACATTCCCAAGGATAATGACTTCAGAAAGCGCTAGAAATGCAGCAGGCAAGGAGAGGAAAAATGGCAAAGGAAAATCTTGAAACAAAGTTTTATCAGCTGCTCAAAGACACAGACCGAGAAGGAATGGACTCGGTAATAGGATGGTTAAAAGCAGAGGGGTTTGAAAAATACCCTGCGTCTACAGGAAGGCAGAAAAGGCACGGCGCATACGAAGGAGGACTTCTGCAGCACAGCTACAACACCTACACCCTGTTCAAAGAAAAGAACGAAAAGTACGAGCTGGGCCTTGAAGAGGACACTCTGCGAATCGTTGGTATGCTACACGACGTATGCAAAGTAGGATCATACACTGAGAAAAAGCTGAAAAACGGGGAACAGTCAGAGAAGCAGCCTTTCAAGTACGAGACAGACCTGCCTTTAGGGCATGGAGAAAAATCGGTATACCTGCTTATGAAGCACGGATTGAAGCTTAATGACAAGGAAGCGATGCTGATAAGATGGCATATGGGGCCTTACGATTCTGCATGGCTTGACTTCGGAGCAAGCGACAAGGTGAAGTCTGTCGCGAAAGAGGTCACAGCATTGCAGACTGCAGACCAGGAAGCAGCAGCATACTTAGACTAAGAAATAAGATGAGAACAAAAGAAAACAGCAGGCTTATGGTATATATGATGATCGGCTTGCCGGCTTCAGGAAAAAGCACGTACGCAAAGAAGACCTATGTTAACTATCCGATAGTCAGCAGGGACCTGTGCAACGGCAGCAAGAAAAAAGAGCAGGCACAGCTAGAAGGGCTTCTGTCAGATGGAGTAAGCGTCGTGGTTGACGACACAAATTACTGCGTGAAGAACAGGGCAGAAATAATATTAATAGCTAAAAAATACGGCGCAGAAGTCATAGGAACATATGTGAAAGTCGATAAGGAAACTGCGCTAGAACGGAACAGCAAAAGAGAGAAGAAAGTCCCAGCATCGGCTATACACCTGCTTTATTCAAAATTCGAAGAGCCAAGAAAAGAAGAAG
>VGLX01000151.1 GCA_016866645.1 Candidatus Woesearchaeota archaeon
TAAACGAGAAGAGGTGATAAGCGCTGATAAGAACTTAAAAGACTCGATACAGTTTTACAGATATTTACAATTCGTATTCTTCGAACAATGGAACGATTTGAAATCTTACAGCAAGACTAAAGGCAGAAAAATCATAGGGGATATCCCTTTCTACGTCGGATACGACAGCAGCGACGTATGGGCTAACAGCAAAGCTTTTCAGTTTGACAAAGAAGGGAAACCATCATTTGTTTCTGGAGTCCCGCCTGATTATTTTAGTGCTACAGGACAGTTATGGGGGAGTCCTGTTTATGAATGGGAAGAAGAGCAGTGCTTCGAATGGTGGCTCAAGTCTTTACAGCACCTGCTAAGAGTAGCGGATATGATAAGGATAGATCATTTCAGGGCTGTTGACAGCTTCTGGAAAATACCTTATAAGGTAGCATTGTCTGAGAAAACAGCTGTCAAAGGCGTATGGTCTAAAGGACCAGGCAAGGAGTTGTTCAGAAGAATCAAAGAATATCTTGTGCAGTCAAAACTTTTAGAAGAAAACAGCCAATTGCCGTTCATAGCAGAGGACCTGGGGTTCTTAGACCCCTTATATGCGACTGTCAAAAGTTATCCTGAAAGTTTTTCAAAAGATAAGAAGTTCAAAGTAGACAAAAAGTTTAGAGAAATGATTCGCTCAAAGCATCTTGGTCTCGGTTTAGCCTTGGACCACGTTACTGGTGAGTACAGTACTAGGAAAGGTGTAGGCCTAGTCCTAGAAGAGTTTAGCATTCCTTACATGCTCGTCTTGCAGTTCGGGATGAGCGGCGATTTTAGGTCTAGGCCTGAAAACGTCCCTTCTAACTGCGTATACTATTCTGGGACGCATGACAACGACACGATTAAAGGCTGGTACGATTCTTCTGATAAGTCAACAATAGATAACTATTTGTCTAATTCTGAAGAGTTCCAAAAGACTAAGAGCCTGATAAACGGTGTCTTAGAAATGTTATACAGCTCTAACGCTTGCTTAGCAGGCGTCCCTTTTCAAGACTTGCTGGATTTAGGTTCTGAAGCAAGGATGAATCTTCCTAGCAACATGAAAGAAGGGGGCTGGTGGACGTGGCGTGCAACAAAGTCTCAGTTGGACTATTCAAAAATCGCTAACTTGTTGTCGAATCTGGCTAAAAAGTATAGAAGATTCTGTTAAACAAATGTTTAATACGTGTTTATAACCTTAGGCATGTTCGTATCTTTTTCAGCAGTGTTCTTTGCAACTAAGTCCTCTAAGTATTTCACCCCGCGCTCTAAATCCAAAGGCGGTATGTCTTTCAGAGCATTGATGCCTTCTTGTAGTGTTTTGTAGCTCTTAACGACCTTTCCGACTAGGTTGAAGTATCTACAGTAAGTTACCTGAAATGAAATCTGTGCGTTGTTCATTTCTATCCCGGTTTTTTCTTTCATCTCTTTAAGTATCTGCTCTTTTATTTCTAGTTTCTCTTTATCAGTCTTGTTAGAACTGTAAAGCTTCGATAGCCTATCATGGTATTCTACGACAATTTTACTGTATTCCCTGAAACTTATACTGGTTTTAGCGTTCTCTCCCCATAAAGAGCTAGATTTGTACTCCGGATGTTTTGACATGAAATCTTCGCTTAACAGTAGGCCTACTGCTGTGGCTGCCGCCTCATTAAGTTCTAAAGGCAAGTCTCTCTTGTTCTCATGCCACCACTCGTGGAATATCGTCCCTACGAACTGGCTGTTAGGATGATTAACAAAGAAAGGAGTAAGCGCGCACCCTGCTGATGCCACTACAGCTATGTAAGTGTCTTTGCCTTCTGATTTGAGCTTCTGCTCAAGAGATTCTATTTCTTCTTTATCAAATGAAGGATATACCTGTAGATTCTCGTAATTTTGAGCAAGCTTAAGATTATCTATAGATACTAAGAGATACCTCTCCTTGACATCATCTCTGTAAAAAAAGAATGACCCTCCAGGAGTAAGGTCCATGCTTTTGTAATATTGGCCAGCCACTTTTATGAAATCATACTTCTTGATGATATCCTTGTCAGGCACTATGTCATTCGTGAACAAGTATTTCTCGATGTCTTCTCCATTGACTGTCTCTTCCTTGCCTTCTTTATTCCTGATTGTTATCTTCACGCAATCACCAGTAGTGCTGTGGCCAATGTCCCAGTTTGATCCGGAGTCGTCTTTTAATGATATGTCTAGCTTCCCGTTTTCGTATCCTTGAATACCTAGTATCTTATCCCTGTCCAGCGTTAAAGTATCATTGCATGTGGAACATAATTTCATTGTTATCTGTGTAGACTTCACGTCATGTTTTATCTTGCCATTCTTGTAGAAGATTATATCTGCGCCGGATATGCCTGGCAGTAGGAGACTTAATGCTGCTGTTGCTGTGACTAATAGTTTTTTCATATGCCCCTCGATGCAGAGAATACTTTGTATGTATATAAGCCTTAAGGTTTTATACCCTGATAATGGTTATTTTACAGTTGCTTTCTTTATCGTGACGTCCGTCAATGGCTTGTCTGATGAATCTCTCTTGACATTGCTTATAGCATCTACTATGTCCATACCCTTTATTACTTTTCCGAAGACAGGATGCTTAGTGTCAAGAAAATTGTTATTTACTGTGTTTATGAAGAACTGGCTTCCGCCTGTGTTTGGTCCGGAGTTTGCCATTGATATTGTCCCACGGTTATTCTTGTTGCTTGATGTGAACTCATCTTTAATCTTGTATCCTGGTCCGCCCATTCCTGTACCTGTAGGGTCTCCGCCTTGTATCATGAAATTTGGTATCACTCGATGGAATATCACACTGTCATAGAATCCTTCACCCGCTAACTTTTTGAAATTGCCCGCAGTTATTGGCATAGTGTCATCAAACAGCTCAATCTGTATTTCCCCCATTGTGGTGTCTAAAGAGACTATCGTGTGCTTTGCGCTAGTTTTCATCGTTTCCTCCCCTGTGCTTCCGCAGCCAGAAATAACCAACGCTGCGATAACCAAAATAAGTAATGTTCTCATGAGTTACTATTTAGAGAACGGTTATTATTAAATCTTTTTGTCAGATTAAGGATAGATTCGCAAGCCCGCATACAGTAAAAGAAACCCTATTACCATGAACAGCAAGCCCATCCCTATGTTTATGTTCCTTCTAGGCTGCTTTTCAACCGGCACGCTTACAGGGCTGAAAACTACCTTATGCCTCACTGATATGTAGCCTGCGATCATGAAGAACACTGCAAAGAACATGAGGAATGCCACGTTCTGGACGCTGTTCATGGCTGCCCTTGTGAAATAGCTAAACAGCGCTAATACTATGCTGAGCATCAAGAAATAATTCGCGAAAAGGTTTGCTTTCTTAGGGTTTCCAGGCATACAATAGTTTATGAATACGAACTATTTAAACTTAACTTCGCCACT
>VGLX01000152.1 GCA_016866645.1 Candidatus Woesearchaeota archaeon
AAAACCTCCCCTCCCAATCCACTAATAATAAGCATTCACTAGAATAAGATTATTTAGGTAATCCAAAATATATTCCCAATTACACATATAAGCCCATCAATAACCCACGTCAAAGCTTAATACATACGAACAACCGAAAGGTTTATAAAGAGGCTTTTTATCCCTTTAGATATCACCTCTTTTTTCCCCAGGAAGGTGCCATCAGGCATCTTCCCAGGGTTTTAATCCTAAAAGAGTTCTAGACGATAAATTAGAAGTACGCAAGAATTATACTCGTTTTTAAAGTGCTATCAGGCAAAAAGTTCAACAATAAAAAACTTTCTTAAGCCACAACTTCTAAATTCTTAGAAACCTTAGACCTGTCCTGAAGCTCAGCCCCTATACCTCTCCCCATAGAGTAAAAAGCTTCAGCTGAAAGCTTCGAAAGCACATCAAGAAGACCTGTCTTCTTCTCGAACTTAACTAGCTTAGCATCTTCCATCTTAGCCATCTGTTTAGTGACGTTAACTGCTAATTCCTTGCCACCCAGATAATCAACGAATCCTAGATCGTAAAACTCCTCACCTAGATAAAACATGCCATCAGACACTTTCTCAACCTTAGACTCAGGCAAATTCCTGTTTTCAGCTACGGTTCGTATGAACGCTTCGTGGATCCTGTCAAGCTTCTTCTGCAATATATCTCGTTCCTCATCCTTAAGATCCCTGAACGGGCTGCCGGCGTCTTTATACTTTCCTGATATCATCTGCTCATAGCCTATGCCATACTTTTCCATCAAGCCAGTGTATTCTAGATAAGAGCTACTCACGCCTATGCTTCCGGTTATGCTCATAGGGTCAGCGACTATCTTATCAGAAGCAGAAGCTATCCAATAAGCTCCAGAAGCACCGACTTCGCGTATCCAAGCGACTACAGGCTTTTTACCTTTCAAGCTTTTAACCGCAGTTTCTATCTCTTTAGAAGCTACTACTGTTCCTCCGCCGCTGTTAATCTCTAAAACCACACCTTTAATGCTGTCATCCTTGCCGGCCTGGTTAAGATAATCCACTATAGCCGAAGATGTAGCTGTTGCTCCGCTGAAAAAGCTTCCAGAACCACCATCAGAAGATATCATGCCTTCGATAGGTATCAAGACTATCTTATTCTCCCTAACAACAGGGGTTGAATTGCCAGCCATGATATAAGCAATAGCAAAAGATAACAGCCAAAGGCCTAAAAGGACGGTTATTACGGTCCCCCACTTGCTTCTTTTAATCTTAGTGTTTCCTTCCTGAATGTTCGGTTTCATATCTCATACCTCTGCTCAACTACTGCCGTACGGCTAATTTTCTCAAAATACCTTTGATATCCTTTACTGAGCACCATATACGCGGAGTCTAATACCAAAGGTAAAGTGGAAACTTTGGTAACGTTTCTTAAGAAGCACTGCCAAAACGTAAGCTTATCACCTTGGGATTTAACATATATCCCCATGAGTATCTTCCCAACGCTTTGGCTTATTTTATACTCGAGAATCGCCCAATAAAGAGCAGACAGCAAAGAGGTTACTAAGAATATTGATAACAATTTAGGCACGAGTGATTGGAATTCTGGTCTTAGAAACAATTGGTAAGTCTCTAAGAAACCCTTATTCGAGAATCCTTCGCTCATCTTCTCTAAAGGTTTCTGAAAAGGCATGACTATTATTAAGTTGATAACAAAAACGTCTATTATATAAGCGAAAACTCTCTTCCAAAGTGATGCTGGAAAAAAAGCCACCCTCAGTTTCATACTGAACATTAGAGGGTAAGTTGTTTATAAAAGTTTGCGTGACGTTCATTGAGAAGAAGTTATGCAAAACGTTTAAATAGTGTCATTTGTTATAGAGCTTAAGAAAATGGCAGACAAAATAGAATATGAAAACTTGACAAACGAGGATATGGAAGGGATAAAAGTCACTTTCATACCGAAGAAGTGCCCAACTTGTAAAGAGCTCATGGTTATTAAAGAGCTGGGCGTTTGGGGTTACTGGTGTGAGAAGTGCATGTTCTGGTGGGGAACTTACGACCCTTATCCTGTTGTTAAAGTAGAAGCAAAAAAGGCAAAAAAGAAGAAATAACCTTCTTTAAAACTCTGTGAGCTTCTTACTGGCTACGTTCAGGCTAGAGGTCTTACCGCCTTGCTTAGTGGTGCTTTCTTTCACTGACAGAAGACCTGCTCCTTCTAAATCAGCAACTTTCCTCTGGAGAGTCCTATAGCTCTGGTTGTACTTCTTCTTGTAGTCTTCGTAAAGCTGAACTAGGTTGATGTCGGGCTTGGCTTTTACAAGCTCGATTATGAAGTTCTCCTCCTCGCCAAGGTCTTTAGAATCCCTTATCTTGAAGCTGTCCAGCTTCTTCACGGCTGACTCGACATGGGGCATTCGTATCTTCTTCGAGCTTTTGATCTCTGCCGCGTTGCCGGACTCTCTCAACATGTGCAGGCCGACCCTTATGTCGCCCAGCTCTACGGTCTTCTCAACTACTTTTTCGAAAGCATCGTCATCCCATATCCCTGATACGAAAGCTGACTCTTTCCTCTGCTCCAAGATCCCTTTAGTCTCGTCATAGTTGTAAGGCTCGAACTCTAAAATCTCTGGTATCATCCTGGACCTTATCCTTTGGTCAAGCTTGGCCAGCCAGTCTTTCTCATTGGTCACCATGAAGATAGATTTCTTGTATACGTCTTCCACTACCGAGTAGAGTATGCTCTGCTCTTCCAGCTTGTCGACTTCGTCGAAGCAGAACACTACTTTTTTCTTGTTGAGCAAGGCGCAGGCTTCCTTGAAAAGCTCATCGCCTTTCTTATTATGCACCCATTTGTAGCCTACTTTTTCGCAGATGTGCAAAGCTATCTTGTAGAACGTGTCTTTCTTCCAGCAGTTTATGTAAATCGGTATTATGTCTAAAGTCTCTTTCTCTAAGTCCTCAAAGACTTTCTTTACAGCGACTGTCTTCCCGATACCTGACCTGCCGGTTATCAGCAGATGCGTCCCGTTCCGGTTCTGGAACAATGGCTTTATGCAGGTAGCCATGTGCTGCTGCTGGTCCTCCCTGTACTTCACGATTTTGGGCACGTAATCGTAGTCTAGCTCCATCTCGTTCAAGAACAAGCTTTCAGAATCCTTCAGCATATCGTCAAAAAGGCCCATAATCCTTAGAATAGTGTTTCTCGTATTTTTTAACTTTTTCCGTGCTCGAAAATCTATTTCAAGAATGCTCTTAGGTGATCCTTAATCCACCTTTTCACGTGGACTATATAATAATAGCCTATACGTGCTTAACTTGTTATTTGAGGGACATTTTTTAAGAATATATCCTAAAAACCGTTTTTTTGAATCTACGACTACTATTCTGTGGTAAGATAAAATTTATA
>VGLX01000153.1 GCA_016866645.1 Candidatus Woesearchaeota archaeon
ACTCATTGCCTGATTATAAAAATTTTTAAAAAAAAAATGGTTTAAGGCTCTTTGTCTGCCCTGTCTACAAGCTTCTGGGATGTCAAAACCTCATACTCAGCTACATAGTTCGGGTTTCCGCAGTAAGGACAGATGAGCTTGTTGCCGCTTGCAGGGTCGAATTTGAACTTGTACCTGCACTTAGCGCAGAAGTAAACCCTTTTGTCAGGGGCTTTTTTTCCAGACTTAATGTCTGTAGCTCCTGGCTTTGAAGCGTTGATCCTGCACTCTTCGCAAACCGCTATCAAGTTGTCTTTACCTTTCATTATGTATTTTAATTGAGAAACAGGGACTGTTTTCCTGCACCTGTCGCATTCTCTGGTTTTAAGATCGACCATGTTTTTGCATACCTCCCCTCTTTTCTTCAAAAAGGTGTTACTGGAATAAGTGTTGAGAAGGGTTTGTTGTTTAAAAATATTATCGTTTTAGGACTATCTTTCTTAGCTCATCATCTAAAATCTTTAGGTTTGGCTTTGGATTGTAGTCAGGCTCCTGATCTTGTTTTATGAATGCCTCTATGTACTCGTCCATCTCAAATATGTTGTCTATCCGGTCTTTCTCTTTGCCTGATGACTTGGCTTTTATCATGAATGTTATCTTATCAATGATGTTTTCGGGGATTATCTTTTTCATGCCTTTTAGAGCTTCTGAGAATATTATCGGTGGGACAGTCTTTTTGTGAAGCACCCACTTGGCGTTTACCAGGCCCCGGTATGAATATAAGTACTTCTTATAAGTCACCAAGTTTCTAGATTTCAAGTATTTTTGATAATTGCTGTTGCACATAGACTTGTAATGGTAGTACAAGGCTTTCGGCTCGAAGCTTTTAAGCGCGAAGCTTTTGAATGCTTTATCCTGGGTTCCGTAGTAAACTATGTCAGAAAGTACCCATTCGATCATTGTGGGGTTTGAGGCTGCAAGCATCTTGACATATTTGAAAACGTCAAACCCTACGACATCTATGAACGCTTGGTCAGGGCTGCAAGGCTTGCCTTTATCATCATACCAAGCTTCTAATACTTCTGTAGGCTTGTTGATCTTGATATATTCTTCTAAATGCCTTACGAACACCAGCCTTACGTCATAATCGCTGTCTTCGCTTTCTATCCTCCAGGCCCTGCTGCCGTTCTCTACTGCGAAAAGTATTCTTATCTTATGTTGCTTTTCTAAACTTTTACAAATCCGGATTATCTTGCATGATGCCTCTTTACTTACAGGCGGATTATTCATCTTTTTCAGCTTGTTTCTCGTACTTCTTAAGGTCAAATTCCGGCTTTTTAGGAATTTCTAAGAATTCTAGCTTGGGCCTGTTGAAGATCTTTAATAGTTTGCGCATAGGGTTCATGCACTTGTCATAGTCGTCCGTCCAATGGCCCATAGCTTCCTTGTAGTTCCTTTCTCTTCGTTTGTTCTCGTTTTTAACTTCTTCAACCTCTCCTTGCCAGAGTTTCATGTCTTCTTCGTAAACTTGCTTAGCTGTTTTTTTAGCCATGCCTTAACATAAGAAACTTGGGCTTTTAAACCTTTTTCAATAAGTCCTGGTGAAGCTTTTAGAAACTTTTTTATACTAAACCCCCTTTTCTTAATGACTATGGAAAGTGATAAAGCAACATTGTCAATTTTAATAATGCTTGCCGTAGCAGGATTTGTGTTACTCGGTAACGGCTTCACAGGACTTGTCGTATTTGACTCCACTACGGGGGAAATATGCTCTTCTAACGATGATTGCAAGTCGCAACTAAACTGCGTAGGTAATGATTGTAAGCCTGTTCAGGTTTGCTGTATGTTCTATGGTGAGGAACAAGGAGTTTGCCATGAACCTGAAGCTTGCTCTTTGGTTACTAAGCTGACAAAGGAAGAGAAAGAAGACAAAAACGCTGCGATGCTGGCGTCTTCTGTAAAATCAGGCAGTGACAAGTTAAAGGGTAATTACTTAGCACAGGCCTTCTTAGGCGGGTTCATACTTGTGTTATCATTCATTCTGATATACTATCAAAGGGCCCATCAGCACCATAAAGTGGTTCATAAGAAAAAGAAGCATGCGCATTCTTAAAGAGACATTTTTTTAACAAATGTTTAGGGGGTTATATGTCTATTACTTCTGCTAGTTGGTTCTCGTACTTCGCATTTATCTTTCCAAATTGGAAAGCTCCGCAATGGCCTAAGAAATAGAACTGTTTCCTTTCTTTATTAGTCGCTCCTCCGCTCCTGTAGTAAGCTCCTTCTCCGCATCCGGGACAGAACACTCCTGCTCCTACGATGTCAGGGTATTGTTTGTTAACCCCTTTGATGTACAAAACTGCTGAGTCTACGCCCATTTGTTGTAAAATCGCTGCCGCTAGTAAGCCTGTGTCTTCACTGTCACCTTTCCCTTCTACTAAGGTTTCTACTGGGAATTTAGGATGGTCGTCATACCCATCACATCCTTTTCCTTCTCCGATTTTAGTAGCTACCATGAAGCAGCTTACCATGGTGTGTTCTAATCGTAAATCTTGCCAGTCCACTTTAACGTTCAACAACTTGGCTATGTCCCTAACTAATGGATCAGACATGTCAGCGAAATCTTTTTTAGAAAGCCCGGTATGATCCATGTTCTTCCTATAGTTGTACCAGTCTTGGTCAACTTCTGAAACGACAGTTGTAGTTGCGCCTTCACAGTCAAAAGTCCAGCTTAACTTGATGATATTCCCACTTTTTCCTTGGTTATTTGAGTCTAAGTAATCAGGTATCCTATCGTTGTCGATATCACTGTTCTTATCTCCCTCGGTGTTAGAAGACGGTGGGATGATACGTTGTTTGTCTCCTTCACTGCTTGGCTGGGAAGTAGGTAAGCCATAGGTCTCATAGCTGTCTTGGTTGTTCCGGTTTAGCAAATCATTAATATCATCGCAGCCTATTAGGAGAAAAGACAACACTAGTACTATGACAAGGGCTGTTTTCATCATGTAAACTAAAAACGTGCTCTAAACTTTTAAATTATTCGGTTCTCACAATAGCAAGTGAAGTAATCCTCAAAGCAACCGTAAGAGTAGTAAACAAATCCTTTCTCTTTGCACACCTTGACGCATTCTTCTTGTTTCCAGACGCTTGAAGAGTCCAGATATACTCCTTCTGATTCGGCACGCTTTATGCTAACCCGGATGTCTGCATCTGAGCAAGTTAAGTCTGCTTTGAATTCTATAATATCATTCCTTGGCGGTTTAAAGTATTTTATACTGATATCCCCGTATTTTGTGATTAGTTCATCACGGAACAAGTATGAGAAGACAGACAAGGTTATGACTAGGAGTATAAGCATCTTGAAAACTGGTCCCATATTGTTCTTAAAGCACTCTCAGCTTTTTAAGA
>VGLX01000154.1 GCA_016866645.1 Candidatus Woesearchaeota archaeon
GTATGCTCACCTTTATTCAGATGTATATGCTGTTCTGGGTTCAGGTGTTTGGTTATGAACTCCAGATTCTTTTCGGTTACTCTTTTTACTTCCACGGTAACAAGGTATTACGCTGTTGATTTTAAATATTTCTGAATAAGAACAACACTTTCTTCAAGCTTTCAGCCGGGCTAATCTTATTGCTTCTTTGCAAGTCTCTTCTAATGTGCGGCAGATTGGTATGTTTGGGCAGTCTTTTGACAGTCTTCTTAGGATATACTTAGTGCCTGTGAACCCTTCTTCCAGTCCTACAACGACTTGGGCTTTGTTTTTTTCATGCTTGGCTTTCCACTCACCCAATTCAAATCTGGATGTTTGGGCGTACGCCCTTTCGCATAAGTGCTTTGTCTCTTTTGCCAGCCAGAACATTATCACCCCTTTCTTGCCTGCTTTTTTTAGGTGGTAAGTTTCCCAGTCCACTTGTTCGTTGTACATCTCCGGGGAGAAATCATGCTCTATATTAACAGCCCTTCGAGGATTAGCGATGTAAACCTCAGGAGCCAACTCGTTTATTATTCTTATAGCTTCATCCTGCCATGTGTAAACACCTTGTATCGGCCCTGCTAAGAATATCAATGGGCTGCTGATCTTCTTTACATAGTTCGGCGGGATTATTATGTTGCTGGACATTTTGTCACACCAAGAATTCGTCTCCTGAGACTTTGGTGCTGATTTCCCCTCGCAAATCTTTTGTGATTAGATCCTTAACTTCATCTTTTTTGTAATTGCTTAACAGCCAGGATAGTTTTATGAACGTAGTCTCTGGTGTCATGTCTGAGCCGTTTCCAAGAACCCCTATCTCTTGTATCTTCCTGCCTGGCGAGTAGACGTTCATCTGTAGCCGGCCATAAAGTGTTTGGGGTGCCATCACTACGACAGTCCCTTTCTTGATAAGCTCTTTTATGGCTTCGAATATCTTTGCGTTCTCGCCTGTGAACTCGTCGCTTTTGGTTATCGGGGCATGGCCTAAGCCTGTGCCTTCAATCACTAAGCCGTCAAAGCCTTTGTATGCCTCAACTTCTCGTGCGTACATGTTAGTATGGACTTTTAGTATCCCTACCTTAAGGTTCTCGTCTATAAGTCTGAGCTTCAGCTTACGGGAAGGGTCTTTCTTCTTATGGTCCTTGTTGATAAAGGTTACGTTGCCGGTGTCATAGTCTACTTCCGCCCATGGTTGGGTGTCCATCGGCCTGAAAGCATCCCTCCGGCTGGTGTGCATCTTCCGGGTCTTGGTCGCTGGCAGGATGAAGCATTTCTTGTCTTCCATGTCCTTGTGCATGCATATGGCTACGTCTGCGAAGTCGGTTTTGGCGATGAAATGGCAGGCGCATATGAGGTTCATGGCCGCGTCTGAACTGCCCCGGTCTGAGCTCCTCTGTGACCCTACCAAGATTACTGGTATTGGCAGGCATTCGAGTATGAAGGTCAAGGCTGCGGAGGTGTAGTGCATCGTGTCAGTGCCTTGGGTTATTATGACCCCGTCTACCCCTGCTTTTACCTCTTTTTCTATCTCTTTAGATATTATGTTATAATGTGCAAAACGCATGTCATCTGACATCATCTGCCTTACGAATCTTGACCTTATATTTGCGATTTCCTTGATTTCTGGGAACAGGTTTAGCATCTCTTCCGGGCTGAATTTGGCTATTACCCCCCCGGTTTTGTAGTCTACTGCACTGCTTATAGTGCCGCCCATATGGAGGATGGATACGGTTTTTAGGCCTTTCTTATGGCTTAAAGCCTGTTCTTTTGGGGTTTTAGGCGTTTCTTTCGGGTGTTTTTCTAATAATTTGACATCTTTTATCGTTTTTTTGTCGATTCCCAGGTTGTATCCGGTTTTTAGCTTGATTATGGCTGTGTCTTCATGCACCTGGGGCATCATGACTCCTATGTAATTCTCCGCGTCTGTTACTATCTCTACCATGTCTCCTGGCTCAGTCTTGCTGTTTTTCATGTTCTTTTTAATAAATCTTAGTGATTAAATATTAATTTATATACTGTGAAATATATTTTCTATGAAGGGAGTATTTATATACTAGAAAAGAACATATAAATAATAAGAATTCGGCGTTCAAATATTGGCTTTGAGTTTTATTTGGCGATAAAACCAAAGTTATGGCGTTTGATTCGGAATTATTGGCGTAATTCCAAACTGGCGTTGAAAAGCTTAAAACTTGGCGGTCTTAAACTTGTTCTTAAGATAGTATAGTCAGTTCAAATTTATAAGGATTATGGTAATAGAGGATATAAATCAAAAAAACCAAAAAAGGGGGCAATAAGCAAAATGGAATTTCTCGTGAAAAACGCGATGGAAATGCAAAAACAGATGAAGACGGATGACCTCATCGTAGGTCATGCAACAATAAAAGTGATCGGGTGCGGTGGAGCCGGTTGCAACATGGTAAACTGGCTCTTTAAGAAAGGTATTCAAGGGGCAGAAGTAGCTGCTTTGAATACAGACAAGCAACACCTGGACATGATGGAAGTGGATAAGAAAGTACTTATCGGAAAGTCCATCACAAAAGGTCTAGGGTGTGGCGGATTCCCAGAAAGGGGAAGAGAGGCAGCGAAAGAGAACATACACGAAATCAGAGAGTTCTTACAAGGAAGCGATATGGTGTTCATAACCGCTGGTATGGGCGGAGGAACCGGAACAGGGTCAGCACCAGTGGTAGCACAAATAGCCAGAGACATGGGAGCAATAGTCATCGGCACAGTAACCATGCCTTTCGACATCGAAAGAGCAAGGGTAGACAAAGCCGAATTCGGACTATCCCAGCTAAGAGACGTATCAGACACAGTGATCGTGATAGACAACAACAGGCTAGTCAACATAGCCGGAAACCTGCCAATACAGCAAGCATTCGCAGTAGCCAACGAGCTAGTCTCGACAATGATTAAGGGTATCGTAGAGATAATCGCGGTGCCATCCTTAGTCAACCTAGACTACGCGGACGTAAAAGCTATAATGGCTAACGGAGACGTGTCCGTAATAGGGATAGGCGAGTCAGACTCAGAACACAGGGTAGAAGAAGCAGTAAAGAGAGCACTAAGCAACCCACTATTAGACGTGAGCTACGAAGGAGCAACAGGAGCCTTGATACACATCTCAGGCGGAAACGACATGACCTTAGATGAAGTAAGTAAGATGGGCGAGCTAGTAACAGAAAGCCTCGACCAAGATGCTAACGTCATATGGGGTGCAAGGGTAAGCGATGACATGAACGGCAAAGTAAGAGTCATGACCATAATAACAGGAGTTAACTCTCCATACATCCTGGGGAAAGTAGACCATTCAAGGCCGAGCGCCGAGTCCTTGAAGGTCAGCAGGGAACTTGGAATC
>VGLX01000155.1 GCA_016866645.1 Candidatus Woesearchaeota archaeon
CGTGAAAGGGGAGCCTATAGCCGCTCAGCTCTGCTCAGTCAAAGAAGCCATCGAACTAGGGGCGAAAGCAGTAGGATACACTATCTACGTCGGAAGCGCCCACGAAGCAACCATGTTCAAAGATTTTCAGAAGATACAGGAAGAAGCGCACAAGCACGGATTGCCAGTCATAGCCTGGATGTACCCTAGAGGGCAAGCGATACAGGACGACAAGTCCAAAGAGATACTCGCTTACGCCGCAAGAATCGGACTAGAGCTGGGCGCTGACATGGTCAAGATAAAATACACCGGCAACATAGACTCGTTCAAATGGGTCGTGAAATCCGCAGGAAAGGTGAAGGTGTTAGTCGCCGGAGGCTCGAAACAGTCAGAAGAAGACATGATCAAAGAGACTTTTGACATAATGCAAACAGGAGCTTCCGGACTAGCTATCGGCAGGAACGTCTGGCAGCACGACCAGCCATTGAAGATGACAGCCGCCTTGAAGAGGATAATCTTCGAGAACAAGACCGTAGAAGAGGCTTTGAAAGCTTTAAAATGATACGGCTAAAAAAAGTTTTAGGACTAGCAGTGGATTATGATGAGGAGAAGAACTTGCTGGCTTCTAAGGAAGCTTTAGTCCCTCAGCCGAGCGTGAGGACGTTGCACGACCTGAAGCCTGTGCTTCTAAGCTGCGACGCGGATAGCAACGATGGCATGTATTTCATGTACCGTGACGTTCACGCAGAAAAAGACACTAAACTCTTGAAAGACAACTATATGAATTATGACATAACGATAATCCCGCCTAACCGCTTGGGCAAAGAGTTTACGAAAACCGCGGGCCATTATCATACCTTCGTGCCGAACACCAACGTGACTTATCCTGAAGTCTACGAAGTACTGAACGGAGAGGCTAACTACTTACTGCAGAAAGAAGAGGCTGGAAAGATAGTCGACGTCATAATAGTCAAAGCGACTAAGGGGTGCAAAGTGGTCATACCGCCCAATTATGGGCATATAACAATAAACGCTTCTGATAAGATACTGATAATGGGTAACTTGGTAAGCGACAAGTTCTCATCAGTCTATGATTCGATACTAGAGAAGAAAGGCGGAGCCTACTACGGAGTAGCTGAAGGGAAAAAGATAAGCTTCATACCGAACATCAACTACAAAGAGCTGCCTAAGCTGAGAATCCTGAAGCCCAAGTTCTATCCGAAGTTTGGACTATCAAAGTCCTTGCCTATGTACAAAAGCTTTATCAAAAACCCTGAGAAGTTCAGGTTCTTGAACTACCCGCATGAGTATATGAAAGAGTTCAGCGAGGTGCTATGATGGAAAAACTAGTCGTCCTAAATTTCAAATGCTACAAGTCAGGAAAAGAAGCGTTGAAGCTTGCCAAGACCTGCGGAAAACTGATCAAGCCTAAGAATCTAGTGATCGTTCCGCAGCACGTCGACATAGCTAACATATCTAAGCTGGGTTTGACTGTTTTCGCTCAGCACGTAGACTTGGTTGAGAAGCCGACATCAACAGGGCATATCGACCCTAAGTCTGTCAAAGCTGCAGGCGCTACCGGCACCTTGCTCAACCACGCAGAGCACAGGGTAGAGCTTCCGGTCTTGAAAAAAACAGTCGAGCTTTGCAAGACTATTGGCTTGAAAGTCATGATATGCGCCCCTAGCGTACAGCAGGCTAAAGAGTTCATGAGCTTAGAGCCCGACTACATCGCTTTTGAAGAGCCCACCCTGATATCGACGGGCAAGTCCATTTCTCAGATGCAGTCTGAAGATGTCAAGCAGTTCGCGAACATGTTCAAGGACAGCAAGATAGTCCCTCTTTGCGGAGCCGGCGTGTCTACAGGCGATGACCTGAAAAAAGCTTTGCAGCTAGGCACCCAAGGCGCTTTGATAGCCTCAGCAGTGGCTAACTCCCAAACTCCTGAGAAGGTATTGTCAGAATTCGCTAAAGAATTGTGATTCTAGTGTTAGAATCTTGGGCGGCCGTAATTCCTGCCTCTTGAGAACCTGCCCCTGTCCCTTGAAAATCCTTGCTGGAAGTGTGGGCGTCTCCTAGGGGCTAAGAACTTTGCGCGCTCGAAATCCGGCTTCTCTAACTTATGGACGAGTATGTCCCTGTCCTGGAGTATCCTTCTGAAATTGTCATGATCCTCGTAGCATAGCAAAGAGATGACTTTGCCTTCGCTTCCTGCCCTGGCAGTCCTCCCTATCCTGTGGACGTACTCTTCTGAAGTCTTGGGCAGGTCGTAATTAATTATGAGCTCTACGTTTTTTATGTCTAATCCTCTGGCTGCTACGTCGCTAGCGACTAAGACACTTAGCCTTCCGCTGTGGAAGTCGCTTATAACCTGGTTCCTCATGCTCTGGGTCAATCCGCCGTGAAGCGCTCTAGACATTATGTTGTTGAAATTAAGGTTCCTGTCCACTACGTCTACCATCCTTCTCGTGTCGCAGAAGACTATAGTCAGCCCTTTGGTCTTTTTACTCAGTAAGTGCACTAACAATGAGAACTTTTCTCTCCTGTCCACGTCATAGTAATGCTGTATGAGCTTAGCCTTATCGACGTACGTCTGCATCTTGACTTTCACAGGGTTGTTCATGTACCTCTTGGCTATTTCCATTATGTCATGGGACATCGTAGCTCCGAACAGCAGCTTCTGGCTGTGCTTAGGCACCCTTAAGATTATGTCCCTGACATCGTCGATGAATCCCATCTCGAACATCTTGTCAGCCTCGTCAAGAACGAGAATCCTTACGTTGCTCATGTTGACGCTTATCCTTGATAATATGTCCAACAACCTTCCCGGGGTGCTTACTACCGCGTCTGCGTGCTTTGTCTGCATTATCTGTGGGTTTATAGAAACTCCGCCGTAAACCCCTAGGATGTTCATGTGTTTGTATCTGGTGAACTTCTTGAATTCTTTTACTATCTGGTTGCAAAGCTCCCTGGTAGGGACTAAGACGAGCAATTGTATCCCTTTGCCTGGAACGATCCTCTCAAGAGCCGGGAACCCGAAAGCTAATGTCTTTCCAGAACCGGTATATGACATTCCTAGGACGTCTTTGCCCTGCTGTATCAAAGGTATGCATTTCTCCTGGATTTCTGTGAACTCTGCGAATCCTAAGTCCATCAGTGCTTTCTCAAACTCTGGTTTCAGTACTATTCCTTTCTTATCCATACTTAGGGTAGGTTAAATACTGTCTTTTAAACTTTGCTATTTGAAGGCACAGTTCAGAATGTGAGTGATGAGTTAGAAATATAAGCCTCCTTTTCTTAATATGTTTCAATTAAAAAAAGGAGGTGTTAAGTTATGACTGTAGTGCATACCAGTCTTTTTAACTTTTCTGATTCTGGAGTTTTGAGGCAGATTCT
>VGLX01000156.1 GCA_016866645.1 Candidatus Woesearchaeota archaeon
AAGTTAAGATTTCTTGAAACAGAAAACTACCCTTTCAACAAAAAATTCTAACAGAAGAAAGCCTATAAACACAAAACAACACAAAAAACAAAAACACACGGTTTTATCAGAAAAAAATCAACCTAAAAATCTCAAAAAACAAACACAAAACAAGAAAATCACTCAAAAATTAAACTGTGCCTTAAAAAGAAAATGCTTATAAATGCGATTATGACATAATTTCTAACTCAATTAGGGGGTAAACTTTGAAAATGAGCAACCGAGCGAGAATTATTCTTATACTATTGGCAGTGCTTACAATCGGTATCGTCTCAGTAAGCGCAATCGACACTTGTGTCTTAAGATTTAGGGAAGGGAGCGACCCTTCGGTGCTTAGGGAAGGAGACGCAATAGTCACTTGCACAGAGACAGGAGAGAACTTCCCCTTCATGGATTTAACATCTGTCAAACAGACCCAGATAGAGGGCAAGAAAGGCGTCAAGGTAAGCTTCACGCTTGACGGAGAGACAGAATATGACCTTCTCATAAGGAAAGTAAGCAATAATTCAATACTCACTACTGTAAACGGCGAAGGAAGGCAGACCCTTATCGGAGAAACAGACAAGGTTGACTTGGATAAAGACGGTAAAAGTGACGTAGGAGTAACCCTAGAACGTATAGAGAACGGAGTAGCAATCATAACTCTGAAGAAGATAGAACGCCTGCCGGCAAAACCTCAACAAAAATGCCCTGAACCAGCATTATTTCTAACTCCGAAAAAGGCTGTGAGCATCGAGCAGATACCCCCTGCATACGCGTTAGCGCTGTTAGCAATATCTTTAGTAATAGCTTACGTGCTGCTGAAAGCTAAGAAGCGGGAAGTGTTCCCTAAGAGCGTCAAAAAGCTAGTGAGCGAAGATGTCATGTATGCGCGTATATTCTCGATAACCGCCCAGCTTGACAAACTAGAAAACAAAGTGTCCCTCAGCATGTACTTAATGTCATTAGGATTCTTAATACTGTTCAAAGTTACTGGCATGCATATAATGCTCTTGACAGCAGTATTATCTTTCGGGTTCTCGACAAGCGTACTGTTCAGGAGAGGATTGGACATAAGGTTCGGCGGCATGAGCACGTTCGCGCTCTTAACATACTATTCCTTGGGCAACATCTGGCTATTAGCGCATTTCCTTGCAGTAGTCTTCGTCTGCCTCCCTGTAGGCGTGCTTTTCATGAGAAAGGGCTACTTAGGACAGATGCTATTCTACGTGCTATCCTTGGTTGTTTTTCCTGTAACAATAGTGTCATATTATCTCACAGTAGGGTTCATACCCCCTTATTCGTTACTGTCCGAGAATGTCCTATACCACGCAGGAGATGTGATATACCTGGTTCTTCCGCAAATATACCTGTACAGCATACTCCAGCTAGAGAAAAAGAAGATAGTAGAGGACGTCTCATACCTCATCCTACTGTTAGCAGCGAGCGTAGCCTTATGGGTAGGGATAATACATTTTATAGTGTGAGGGCTTGAAGAATGGAAGACTTGAAAGACTTGAAAATAACCGTTAGCGGAACTAGAGGAAAAAGCACAGTAGTCAGAGAGCTTCACAAGATATTCCACAGCAATGGATATGACACTTTAAGCAGAGAGACAGGGCTTTTTCCAATGGCGTATTACAATGACAGGGAGATATTCTTGAAGCGTGAGAGCAGCCTTCCGCTAAATCGGCTTCTTGAGGCAAAGATATTGCTTGAAATGTTCAGCAACCAGAAGAAAGAAGTCCTAATATTCGAGAATAACGCGATAAGAGGGTCTTACATGATGGGGTTCAATGATTTCATACATCCTGACATAGTGATAATCGTCACAGTAACCCCTGACCATGTACTAGACCAGGGCTCTACTATGGAAGAGACTATAACCACTTTCACAGACTCAATACCTCGTTACGCTTTTGCTGTGTTTTGGACGAACCATAAGAACGAGTACGAAGCCTTACAAAAGGTTTTTTCGAAAACAAAGCGCAAAGGCATAGTGCTGTTCAGCCAGTTAAAAGACCGAGAGAGAGTAATCCTTGAGGCTATAGAACCAATAGCAGAATCTAAAGGGTTCAAGATAAAACATCTCAAGAAAGAACTTAAAAAAGCAGAAGACCCTCTCAAAGAGTTATCTGCCAAGATAAACCAGAGGAGGTTTGTGAATATAGGGCATATAAACGATCCGGTGCATACTTACATGGCATTTTTGTACATAGTTTCGGAGGAAAATGTTAAGAACGTGTATGTACTGTTCAACTTCAGGGCGGACAGGACTGAGAGATTTCCTATGTTCATTGGCGCTTTCCTGCCGTTAGTTAGTGGTTTCGTAGAAGGTGTGATAGTGCATTCTGACAGTTTAGGCCTTTCCTCAAAGTTCATATCTGACAGGATAAGGAAAGATTACTCAAACCAGAATTTAAAGGTGTACACGTGCGAAGACTATAAAGAACTGGTGAAATCTGTTATACCTCAGATTCCTGAAGATGCTATGATAGTCATGGTTGGAAATACTGCTAATGACCTAGGGTTTGAGATAATCAGCAGGTCAAACTTATTCCTAGAAACGTATCCTATTCTTAAAGAGATACCTGCGTCTAGTCTTTTGAGCATAGCAGAAGAAGCTTAGGTACTTATCAGGTTATATCCTTCTTTGTTAATGTGCCTGTTTTTTTCAGCTTTTCAGACGCTCTCGGGTTCTTATAGTCCCTCGCAGTCTTGTATATTTCAAAGAACGCCTTATCGTCTATCAGTTCCAGCATGTCATATCTTATGCTGTTTATCAGGTCTGAGTATGATTCGAATTTTTTTGATAAGACATTATACACATGCCCTTCTCCCTCATAGTTGAGGATTACTGCTGCCTGGCCGTAAGACCCTCGGCCGATGCTTATCGCGTATTTCTTCTCTTTTTTCCTCTCTACTACTTCCGGGAAGAATCCTGTTATGAACAGTATGTCATCGCCTAGCTTAACGTAGTCTTCTAAGCGTTTAGACTTCACCAGCCTGTATATTAATGGCTCGTCTGTTGATACGTCAGCTTCTTTCTTCAAGAACTTAGACAGCAACGACACCATGTATCCTTCGACATAGATGTCTTCTCTTAGCTTGAGCTTTTTTACAGACTTCTGCACCTGGTCTAAGAATTCTTTATTTATCACCTCTACCTTGTAAAGCATTCTCATCTTAGCATAGGTGCTCCTAGTATTTAAAATTTGTTTTAAAAAAAAAATGCGTTATTTCTTGTTCAGTTTCAGGAACGTTTCTATTTCTTGGGCAGTTTGCTTGTCAAGTTTTCCTGATTTGAGTTGGTCTTCTAAGTCTTTTACTATGCTTTCCATCTT
>VGLX01000157.1 GCA_016866645.1 Candidatus Woesearchaeota archaeon
TTTTTTCTATTATCTTGTAAGACTTTGTCGCTTTTCCGCAGCAGTGTCCAGAGGATATGTAATGTTTCTTAGCCTTATGGCCTGGGGCTTGTAGCTTGTTCATAAAACGTTCAATTATGTTATTCTTAGTCTTTGAGAACTGTATACCTGTGTTTCTTCCGCCAGTCCTAGGTATTATCAATGGTTTGAGGTTTATGTAAGGCTTTACCCCCTTGTCTTCTACTACGATTCCTTCGGTTTCCCATTTGTTGAATACTTTTACCATTATCTCCTACCTTTCTCTATTTTACCTTTCAACAGCGCGTCTAGGCTTTGGTCATTCACTTTTATGACTTGCCATCTTATGCCTGGCAGGTCTCCTTTTGCTCTTCCTTTTTTTCCGCCTATAGACTCTATAAGCACTTCGTCGTGCTCGTTGATCATCTTGATAGCATTGTTACCCGGTGCGAAAGCAGAAACTTTCCTACCGTTTTTTAAAAGCTGAACTTTAACGACTTTTCTCATAGCCGAGTTTGGCTGCTTTGCTTCTACTTGGGTCTTTTCTAAAACTATTGCCTTCGCTTGAGGGACTCCTTTAAGAGGGTCTGACTTGATCTTAAGCTTTAGTATTCTTCGTTTGTACTTGTCGTCTTGCCATCTATGAACCTTTCTCTTCATTCTAAGTTTTTTCCCAGCAAAAAGTCCTCTTGACTTGTTCCCCATATTTCTTATACCACCTTTAGTTCGAATTTAAAATAGTTTGAAACTATAGTTTGCAGCTCTTTTAAGTTTTTCCTTTCTGGGCCAAGCACCGCTTGCTTGAACTTGGCACCATGGCCTTTTATCGCGATGATGTTATGGTCCTCAAAATTGACACCCGCTCTTATCGGAAATATTAGGTTTGAGACAAACCTTAACGGGTCTTCGCTGAACTCGACCACTTTTATCCTCTTTTTTATGAGGCTTGTAAGCCTTTTCACATTCTCCCCATTTTTTCCTATAGCCTTTCCAGCTTCACCTTCATATACGATGAAAGTCAAAGCTTCTTGGCCTTGATAGCAGTCCTTAACCCTGGCGCGTGTCACGTTCTCGAAAAGGTTTATGTAGCCTATGATTTCTTCTGTTATTACTTTCATTTTATTAATAGCATAACACTGAAATCCCAAAAGGCTTCTTGCACGTGAGTCCTATCTCGTCAGTAGGGAGTTCTAGTTGGACTACTTCTATGTTAATCAGTTGAGCATAGTAAGTTACAGTCTTTTTGACGTCTTCCGGGCAATTGGATGATAGGAAGACTTTCTTAGCAGTGCCATTTTTGAGCATCTTAATAGTCTTCTCAGTGCCAAAAGTTATCGTTTTTTCCTTCAATGCTTTCCTAAGCTCTGTAACTGACATTTTCTAGTTGTTAAGGATAAACACTGTTTTTAAACGTTTCGGATTATGCCTTTGTTATCGCTACTTCTTCTTTATTACCAGTTCTGGCATTCCTGTCCCTAGAGGTATTGGTTGGTTTAGCAACACGTTTTCTATGACAGAATTTAGATGGTCTTCTTCACCTATCTTCGCAGCGTTAGTTATGTGTTTTATAGGCGTTTCGAAAGAAGCTCTTGCCAACACGCTTTCTTTCTCGCTGGCTATTCCGCTTCTAGTTATCCCTTTACAGCTGCCTGAAATGGTCATCAGGTCTGCTACAAGCATTATATGCCTTATATCTACTTCTAAACCCTGGTCCTCAATAACTGTTCGCGCCTCTTTTATGATTGCTTGCCTTGCAGCTTCTATACCTAGCACTGTGGCTATTTCGAATATGTTATTAGTCTTAGTCTTTGTCTCATCAACTTCTTCAAACTCCAGTATATCCTTAATGTTTGAGCCTGCTGTGATTATCATGAACTCATTCTTATCTTTCATCTTTACAGGCATTACCTGTTTTATGCCAGGTATTCCTTTTATGGTCATGTCCTTCATTTTTTCTTTAATCTTATACAGCTCTCTAAGATCTTGCTCCTCATCGGCTTTAGGCTTAACGACCCAACAGGTTCTTAGCTGGCTGACAGAAGCGGTTTTTAGGCTTTCTTTCAATAGGGCTAGTAACCTGTTCTCTGTCACTCCTAGTTCTTTCATCTTTTTGTTGTTGAGTTCTAGTTCTATCTGGTTTTTTGCCATATTCAACGAGAAACCGTTAACGACTTCTTTAAGCTTTATCTCTTTTATCTTTGCAGCAATTTTTCTAACAGTATCAACATTTTTGTTATATTCTTTTTTGATAAATATCTCCATCGCAGGAGTTTTCAAGTCTTGCCTAGCGTCGAGTATTTCTATAAGCCTAGGCAGGCCCAATGTAACGTTTACTTCTGCTACACCTGCAAAGTGGAAAGTGTTTAGTGTCATCTGGGTGCCTGGTTCTCCAAAGCTTTCAGCTGTTATCATGCCTATTGCTTCTCCAGGGCTGATCTTAGCGTAAGTGTATTCTTCTTCTAGTCTCTCTAAAGCTTCAGTCTTTTGTGCTTTAGTGAGCCCTTGTTCTTCTGCTTCTTTCTCGAATTCTTCTAAGAGTTTTTTAGGGATTTTGTTTTTGTGATCGTCTGGCATTTTTATTCTCCTTTAACATCTTTGATTATTCTTTTAATGTTGATAGTGCCGCCTTCGCTTTTTGAGATGTCAATTCCATCTTCTCCATAATTAAATTGTACTACCATCTTGTTAGCATCTCTCACGGTTCCATCATACTCTACTCTAAGGTCTTGTAAAGCGTTCGACAGTCTTCTGTATAAATAACCTGATTTTGGAGTTCTTAAAGCGGTGTCCATTAGTGAGTCTCTTCCTGTCATAGCTGCGAAGAAGAACTCGTAAGGCTCCAAACCCGTTTTGTAGCTGTTTCTTATGAAACCATGCTCTTTAGGTCCTTTGCTTCCTCTGTTGAAAACCGCTAATGTCCTTCCTTGGTATCCTTTCTCAATCCTTTTTCCTCTTAGTGCTTGTTGACCTACGCAGGCGCTCATCATCGCGAGGTTTAGCATGTTCCCTCTTGCACCGCTCCTTGCCATTATAAGTGTCGGGTTTTTTTCTTCGGTTGTCTCTTTTATAATATCCCCTACCCTGTTTCTTAGCTTGTTAAGGACTTGTAGGATGTTAATCTCTAATGTCTCTTCTACTGTCTTGCTCGGTAAAGGCTCAATCTTACCATTTTTGTATTCTTGGATGAAATCTTCAACTTTCTTGTATGCTTCTTCTTTGATTTCTTCAATCCGGTTTATAGTCTCTTGAGATAGGTCACTGTCTCTCAATCCGGTTGTGAACCCTTTTTTCAGCAAGACGCTTATACCCAATTTGAATATGTAACTCATGAGTTCTAGCGCTTTATCTTCCCCGTA
>VGLX01000158.1 GCA_016866645.1 Candidatus Woesearchaeota archaeon
ACAAAAAAATAATCTCAGAAATACCCAAAACAACAAGAATTTTGATAGAAAAAATGAAACTAGACCAAAACCTATTACGTAACTAAAGAAAAGTTAGGGATTAAGATCACATCAATAACAAAAAATAATCTATCGTAAAACCCCAACGAAAAAACCAAATAAAAGAAAACCTCCACATCCAAAATCAAAAACAACTACATCTGGTCATCTACTGCACTTCTGAAGCCAATATTTGGTCAAAAAAGGGTTATACCACACGTTTTTTCTCTCAAAAAGGAAGGTTTAAAAAACTCGTAAGCGCATCAGAAGGCTATGCAAGAATATTACGAAGAACTGATACGTGAAATTATTAACAAAAAGCTTAACTTAGCACAAGCTTTGAAGCTAAGGAGGTACTTAGCTAGGGAGTACAAGCCAGAAACTTTCCCTTCTATAATACAGATATTAACCCATGCGGATAATAAACAAGTTACCAAACTAAAACATCTCATAACCAAGCCTGCAAGGACTAGCTCAGGAGTCTCAGTAGTAGCTATCATGACTAAGCCTATGAAATGCCCGCATGGCAAATGCGTAACCTGCCCTGGTGGGGTGAATTCTTATTTCGGAGACGTCCCGCAAAGCTACACCGGCAGGGAGCCTGCAACGATGAGAGCTATCAGGAACCATTACGACCCTTACGCCCAGGTGTTCAACAGGCTACAACAATACGTATTGATGGACCGGACGCCTGACAAGGCAGAATTAATAATCATGGGCGGAACGTTCCCATCCTTCCCTGAAGAATACCAAGAAGAATTCGTAAAATATTCTTTCAAAGCGTTGAATGATTTCGGAAAAATGTTCTACAATAAAGACAAGCTGCAGTTTGACAAGTTCAAAAAATTCTTCGAACTGCCGGGAGACATGGACGATGAAGCCAGGGAAAAGAAAATCCGCGACAAGGTCTCAAAGCTGAGAATGGAATGCTCATTAGACAAAGAACAGGAGAAAAATGAGAAAAGTAAGCTTAGGTGCGTAGCGTTGTGCGTAGAGACAAGGCCTGATTACAGCAGCGAGAAAGAAATCAACCAAATGCTAGGATTAGGGACTACGAGAGTCGAGCTAGGGATACAGTCAGTATACGACGGCGTGCTTAGAAGAATCGACCGGGGCCACAGCGTAGCAGACACCATCGAGGCTACCATGCTGCTGAAAGACTCTTTCCTGAAAGTAGGATACCACGTGATGCCCGGCTTGCCCAACTCAAGCAGAGAAAACGATATTGAGATGTTCAAAGAATTGTTCTCCAACCAAGATTTCAAGCCAGACGCGTTGAAAATCTACCCTTGCATGGTGTTAAAAGGCACTAAGCTTTACGAGCAATGGCTAAGAGGAGAATACGAGCCGTTAACAACTGAGGAAGCAGCGGACATAATCTCAGAAGGCAAGCGACACGTACCAAGGTTTTGCAGGATACTAAGAGTGCAAAGGGACATACCTACCAAAGTCACAGAAGCAGGGGCAGGAATAACTAACCTCAGGCAGAAAGTCCACGAAGAGATGATCAAGAAAGGCATCAAGTGCGACTGCATAAGATGCAGAGAGCCTAAAGACAGGATAGCAATCCTCGAAAATGCCAAGCTATTAAGATACGACTATCAGGCCTCAGGCGGAAAAGAAGTTTTCTTGTCATTCGAAGACGTAAAAAACGACGTGATACTAGGATTCTGCAGGCTAAGGAAGCCGTACAAGCCGTTCAGGAAAGAAATAACATACAACAGCGCAGGCATAAGGGAGCTGCACGTTTACGGGGAATCGACGCCCATCGGGAAGAAAGGGGCAGTGCAGCACAAGGGTTACGGAAAAAAACTCTTACAAGAAGCGGAAAGGATCGCTGAAAAAGAATTCGACGCTAAAAAGATACTAGTGATAAGCGGGGTAGGCGTTCGAGAATACTACAAGAAGCAAGGCTACAAGAGAGACGGCGCTTACATGTCTAAGAAATTATGAACCTATGAAAACTAGAAGGGATAATCCTAACGCTAAGCAGTAATAAGCGAACATGTGGAACTTCTTAACCATTATAACCCTCAACAAGAGCTTAAGAGAGAACCATCCGACAAAGAAAGATACTATCATAGCGACTATCAAAGACGATAAGCTTATGCCTGAGAAAGCCAAGTCTCCTGATTCAAAAACAGCAGCGCCTAAAACAGCAGGTATTGAGAGCAAGAAAGAGAACCTAGCGACTGATTTTCTGTCCAGGCCTTTCATCATTCCGACAGATATCGTCATCCCGCTCCTCGAGACGCCAGGAATTATCGCTACGCCTTGAGCAATCCCGATGATAAAAGAGTCACGAAACCCTAAAGCCTTCTTGCCTAGGTTCTTATTGGAAACGAAAAGGATAACGCCTGTGAATATGAACGCTAACGCTAAAGAACTGAAGCTGTAAAAGAAAGACTTGAACAGGTCGTGGAAGAAAAAGCCGATAACCGCAGTAGGGATGCTCCCGATAATTACACAGACCGCTAGCCTGCCATGCTCTGAACTAAAGTCTAAGCGAGCAACGCTCCTGAGCATCTTAATAATGTCCCTTCGGAAGAACAAGACAACCACGAGCACAGTAGAAAGGTGGAGCATGACATCAAAAGCCACGGGCAGCTTAAGCCCGAAGAAAAGCTGAGCCATAGCCAGATGGCCTGAGCTAGAAACAGGAAGCCACTCTGTTAGGCCTTGTATCAGCCCCAGGATTAATGCGTGGATTAACTCAACCATAATAATAGACGGGTTATCCCTCTTTTAAATTTTTCTAGAACCATGAATAGCTTTACACGCTTTTGTGGACTATCTCGTCGTCTTTACAGCCGAAGTATTCTTTCGTGAACTTCACAGCAGTGTCCACGTCAAACTCCTTACAGGAGTAGATGTCTACGGTGAAGAACTTCTCGTTCTCCCAGGTGTAGACTTGGGTTCCTGACTCTGCCCAGATTAAGAACGCTTCTAGCCCTTTGTGTATAGGGTTTATTCTTCCGGCCAGGTTCTTCACCATCGGTCCGTAAATGATAGTCATGCCTATATCATCAGATAGCTTACGCATGTAGGTCTTTATCTTTTTAGGAGTTACGTCTATAGAATAAATGCCTTCTATAACCAACCTCTGCCTATAAATCTTCGCTGCTAAATTCTTCATATCGGGAATGTATAAAAATGTCTACTTTATTAAGTTTTCTGTTTAGCTGGCTACATCCATTAATTCTTTTTTGTGGGGTTTTGTTTATTGGGGTATAATTGTGTATGCTATTTTTGTTTTTTGGTTGAATGTTGGTTTTCTTTTCTTCGGGTACCGCTTTTTTTGTTGGTTGTTT
>VGLX01000159.1 GCA_016866645.1 Candidatus Woesearchaeota archaeon
TTTCGTGTGCGTTATCGAAGCTCCAGTTGTCGCATTAAAGAGGCGTGAAGTGTTGCGTTATCGGGGCTTTTAGTGTTGCGTTTCCGAGGCTTTTGCTTGTAGGGAGTCTATTGTCCAGAATACGGGTCTCCGCTTCCGCAGGGTATTTGCAAAAATTAGGTTTTAAGTATAGCCTTGGCGGAGGAATGCTTAGCGTGCTGCGGGACCGAAGCATTTATAAACAGTATTAACACGATAATACTATAATATTAACAAGATAATATTATTTAAGAAAATGGTTGAAGAAGGGCAAGAGTTTTACGACCGGGCCGAAGAGCTGGGAATCCTCCGTGAAAAATACGCTGAGATAGAAAAATATGGAAAAGGCGCTATGCTCGCGATGTACGGCAGGAGAAGGGTTGGGAAAACAGAGCTCATCAGGCGGTTTATGAACGAAGATGTCAAAGGAAGCAAGCTTTATTTTTATGTTGATTTGGCAGAAAAAAAGGTCTTGCTTGACTCTTTGTCCAAGGCAGTCCAAGAGCAGTTGAAAGAGAGCGTCGCATTTTCCGAATTTGACGATTTCTTCAAATACGTGATAAGCAAGTCAGAGCGTTCTAGCCTTGTGCTGGTGATTGACGAGTTCCAAAGGTTTGCGGACGTCGCTCCAGAAGCCATAACCTCTTTGCAGAAGCATTGGGATTTAACTCTCAAAAACCGGAAGGTCATGATCGCCTTGGTCGGGTCATCAACCGGTATGATGCAAAAAATAACGGGCGGCAAGGCAGGGGCGTTATACGGGAGGGCGTCAAGGATGAAAATCTCTCCTTTTAAGTATAAGGACTTCCGTTTGATGTTCGAAGAGCTTGATGAAGAGGAGAAGATAGTGAGGTACGCGGTTTTTGGCGGAACCCCTTATTATTTGGAAAAAACAAAACGGTTCAAGGATACAATCGAAGCGGTCCAAGAGCTGATGCTGAAGAAGGATGGGGACTTGTCAGAGGAGCCGAAAAACCTTTTAGAGTACGAAAACGTCAGGGTTCATGCGAAATACAATTCGATACTGCAGTCAATCTCGTCCGGCAAGGAGATTTTGAAAGAGATACAGGATTTTACGAGGATATCCTCGACAACTCTTCCGCCGTATATCAACAAGCTCGACCATCTTTTGGATCTTATCGAGAAGAACAATCCTTTGCTGGGAAAAGAACGGTTGAGGAGGTACAGGATAAAGGACAATTTCTTCAGATTCTGGTATAAGTTCGTATTCGAGAGCCAGACAGCCTTGAACATGGGGAACAGGGAACTCGTTTTTAATATTATAAGAGACGGATTAAACAGCTACGTGGGCAGGGTCTTTGAAGATGTCGCTAAAGAGCTGCTTGTCTGCTATAACGGGAAGGAGATAAACGGCATGAGGATGAATTTCGAGAACATCGGAGGATGGTGGGACCGGAGCGGCAATGAGATAGACATTATGGCCTACAACAAGAAAGAAAAGACTTTGCTTGTCGGAGAGGCTAAATGGTCATCCAACCCTGTAGACGTAGACGTTGTCGACGATCTTTTTAAAAAATCAAAATCACTGGGCATAGGTGGAAAATATGTTTTCTTGGTAGTGTCTAAATCCGGTTTTACAGAAAGGTGCGTAAAAAAGATGCAGGAGAATAAGTTTTTGTACCTGGACATAAAAGACATCAACAGATTGTTCAGCTCTCATACTAAATAGAATTGGTGATTCCTTTCTCCACGTAAACTATAATCTTCTCTTTTCATCTCGTCTCGTATTGTCGCGCAAGGATGGTTGGGGTGTTAGGGTAGCAGTGTTTTGCCGATGGGGAAGCCCTTTTTCAGAATCGAGGCCTAGCGTCAAGGGATCAGCAGTTTTGAGCCGATTTACAGAGGTTCTCCCCAAAATCTTTTTCTCGATTGCGAGACCTAAAACAGTTTTCATAATCGAGTCTTTTGTTTTTCACAATTGAAGCCGCTTGAACATTGTTGCATCCGCAGCGAACCAGTGTTGCGTTTTCCGAGGATTAATAGTTAAAATCTGGTAGGTAAAGCTCGCTGCTTTTCCGGAAGTTCTTCCTGTTTTTCGGACGAGTATTTTTATAGTGGTTGTATTTACTGTTTCTTATGGTTGCGTATCTGGGAGTTCAGACCGTAAGGTTTTTATACTATTACATTATGTAATAATACTATTACTTTAATTAATATACTAAAATGGGAAAAATCATAAAAGTACTAAAACTATTAATCGAACGCAAGGAAGACAAGCTCACGATAAAAAAGATAGCCGAAGCGCTAAAGATTAATTACAGGACAGCTTACGAATCAGCGATGCAGTTAGAAAAAGAAGGGCTGATAATGACGACTAAAATAGGGAATTCTAGGCAATGCGAATTCAGCTACGCGTTCAGCAGCAAAGTGTTCGAAGCAGAAGAGCTAAGAAAAGAGGGATTATTCAAAAATAAAGACTTCCTCATAATCCATAACCGACTATCAGAGCTTAAGTTCTCTTTTATCGCCTTGCTATTCGGCTCTTGGGCGAAAGGGGCAGCGAACAAGCACTCAGACATAGACATCTTAACCATCGGCGGAGATGAGAAAGAGATAAGATCCACGGTTTCGTTATTGCCTGATAAGATACACTTAACATCAATCACTTACGAAGACTTCATCCGCATGGCAAAAAGCAATGAGTTCACAGTAATTAGCGAAGCAATCAAGAGTAGTATCATCTTAATCGGGACAGAAGAGTATTACAGGCTGTTAAAAAATGCTAAGCAATGAAAGGATAAACGAAGCTGAGACCAATGTAGGGTCATACTTGAACGAAGGGCTACTAAGAAAATCTTCGGCAGATAATCATGTATTAAACATCCTGTTAAGAAACGCTAAAGAAAGCTTGAGGGTAGCAGAAGACACTTATCAGAACAGGACTTCAGACTTATGGGTTATCGTCTGCTCTTATTATGCGATGTATTATTACACAAATGCGGTTCTCTTGAAGCTCGGCTACAAGGTAGGGGATAAAATAGTCCATAAAGTAACTTCAGATGCCCTGATTGTATTCGTAAGGAATAAACTAAAAAAGTCTTTGCTTGAGAGTTATGAAGAAACAAAAGAGGAAGCACTAAGCCTCGCAGGTATGAAAGCAGACTCTTTAATAGAGTCGTTCGAATTTGAAAGGTATAAAAGAGGCTTAATACAGTATAGGACTATAGAATCTGAGAAGCAGTCAAAAGCCAAGACATCACTGAAAAGAGCAAAAGAGTTCACCCGTGAAATGGAAAAATTCCTAAATTCCCTTGGAAATAGGCATTAGTTTTCTGTTTCTTTTGGTTTTTCGACGGATATGTATTCTGGGG
>VGLX01000160.1 GCA_016866645.1 Candidatus Woesearchaeota archaeon
CAGGCCATGCAGTTACAGGACAAGATACCTGGCGCAGACATATCAGTATGCTACATCGACGTCAGGACTTTCGGCAAGGGTTTTGAAGAGTTCTACGAGAAAGCCCAGAAAAAAGGGATAATATACAGGCGTGGAGCGATATCAGAGGTTAACAAGAAAGAAGACAAGATATTGATAAAATCCGAAGATACGCTAGCAGGAGAAATTTACGAAGAAGAAGCAGACCTACTAGTCCTAGCTGTAGGCATGACCTCAAAGAAAGGCTCTGACAAGCTTAAAGACTTGTTGAAGCTTCAGAAAAGCAGTGACGGTTTCTATGCAGAAGCGCACCCTAAGCTGAAGCCTTTAGACACGTGTCTCGACGGAGTCTACCTGGCGGGATGCTGCCAAGGCCCGAAAGACATAGCAGACTCGGTAGCCCAAGCCCATGGAGCGTCATCCAGAGCACTGACTTATCTTTTCAAGGGCAATGTTAAGACCGATCCGGTAACGTCAGAAGTCGATTCTACGATGTGCGCAGGATGCGGGTTATGCGCGAAAGTATGCGAGTACAACGCTTTGAAAATCAACGAGTACGAGAACAAGATGAGAGTCAACGAGGCCTTGTGCAAAGGTTGCGGAGCCTGCAATGCGACATGCCCTTCAAGCGCCATAAGCCTTAAGCATTACACTACAGAACAAGTCGTGACTCAGGTAGAGGAGCTCAGCACTCCAAACAGCGAAGATAAAGAATAAAAAAAAGGTTTGAAAAAAAGTGGGTATACGGATTCCAGAATGTTTCATGCCGGATAATGCAGAACGAAAATCTGCAGAACTAGCTTTGCTGCTAAGCTTTGAGAAGTTCTTGAAAGAGAAAAGCCCGGGTGATAATTTTGACATAGGCTATCAGATAGGAGAGAGGCTCGCAAAAGAATTAAAGTACACTAAAAGCGACTTAGAGAATGTCGTTGGCAACTTATACCAAGGTGATGACTTATCAAAGCCTTATGTTTTTCATAAAAACTTCTTATTAAGGTTCACCTACGAGAAAAGCATAGGCGTGTACATCTCGGCATTAGTGAACAAAATAATCGGAGAGTACCCCCTGAATCTTCATATAAGAACACTCCTGCAGGGCATAGGATGCTTTCAAAAGAAAGGGACTTTAGTCGTATACGGCAGCGTAGGAAAGATGGCAGGCTATAAGATGGAAGGCGGATTATTAGTAATAAACGGTAACACTAGCTGGGGTACTGGTTATGATATGACTGGTGGCAAGCTGATTGTCAACGGGACTCCGAACCATATCTCTAAGTCTTGCAAAGGAATCATATATCAATGCGATAAGCAAGTATGGCCTGCCCCTTAAGAAAAGTACCATTTCTTCAAGAACTCTACCTCTTCGCGCACAACGCTTACAGTTACATCCTCAGGCAGTTCTAGTTCTATCACTAAAGGGACGTCCAAGCTTTTAACAATGCTTGATTTAGCAAGGTATTCTTCTGTCGCCTTGTGGAACAGCTGATGCCTTTTCCCGTCGGTGTGTGCGCTGCAATGGATTTCTGTTATCTTGTCATGGAATAGGCCGTAAAGTTTTTCTATCTCATCAAGCGAGTTGCATGCTGCGTGCGTCAAGTCTAATACTATCCCTAAGTTTTTATGATTTTTTAGCAAATCTTCTAATTTATTTGTTTCGTATCGGATTAGGTTTTCTGTGCTCACGCTCATACCTCTGCCCAGTATTCTTGAGAAGTCATCAATCCGGTCAGGGTGTACGACGAGGTTTTTAGAACATGTTTTAGAGTAGATGTTTTCCATGAGTTTTATTATTTTTTCAGACTTTTTGCTCTTGTCAAAGGTGTACTTGAAAGGCGCATGAACAGAATTCCAGCTTAAGCTTTTCACATAAGCTTCGCTCTCTTCTGAAAGACTGAACTTTTTCACTTCTTCAGCAGAGGCAAACGTTATCTCTAACCCGTCTACGTCCAAGTCTTTGATAAGATCTATCTTATAGTCATCAGAACATTCTAGCTTATAGAAACATCCAGTAGCTACACATACCTTTTTGCCCATAACGTATTTAATCGTTTCAAAACCCTTATAAATATTTGTTTCCTCAACAAGCGTTATGGTCTGTAAAAACTGCAAGGCAAACCCTGTAATAAACTTGCCTAATTCGAACATTACTCTTTGTAAGAATTGTTTCTTGAAATATTTTGAGAGGAAGGCTTACAAGACGATTCTTAGGTATAAGATGCTCAGGCCTGAGGATAAAACAGTAGCTGTTGGCGTTTCTGGAGGCAAAGACTCTTTTTCTTTGTTGTATTTCATGAATAAAATCGCTGAGAAAAAAAGGCAAATAAACATAAAAGTCGTCTCTGTAGATGAGGGCATTAAAGGTTACAGGGATCTTAAGCATGTTAAGGACTACTGCAAGGAGAGGGGGGTAGAGCTCCATGTTTATTCTTTCAAGGAGGAGTTTGGCATGTCTCTTGACCAGATGGTTAAGAAGACTGATTTGAAGCCTTGCAGCGTTTGCGGAGTTTTGAGGAGGTTCTTGTTGAATTCTAAGGCGCGTGAGCTTAAGGCTGACAGGATAGTCACTGGCCATAATCTTGACGATGAAGCCCAGAGCGTTTTGATGAACCAGTTCCGTGGCAGCATGGAGCGCAGCGCCAGGTTAGGGCCTGTTACAGGAATCGTCGCTGATTCTAGGTTCGTGCGCAGGGTTAAGCCGTTTTATTTTTTGACTGAGCGTGAGATCACTGCGTATTGTTTTTTGAGGGCGCTGCCTGTTGAGTTCGGCGAATGCCCTTATGCCCACAGTTCATACAGGGGGGGGATTAGGGACATGCTTAATGAGTTTACTGCCAGGCATAAGCAGACCAAGCATGCGATAATAAACTCTTTCTTGAGTATTCTTCCGTTGCTGAAGAAGGATTTTGCTGAGGTTGAGATAAAGGGCTGCAAGAATTGCGGCGAGCCTTGTTCTGGCGAGACTTGTAAGGTTTGCGACTTCATCAAAAGCCTGAAATAATACCACTTTAAAGTGGTAACAAAACGAAAGGTTTATATAGGAGTTGCTTCATAGTATACTGTATCACCTCTTTTTTCCCCAGGAAGATGCTTCGGCATCTTCCCAGGGTTTTATAATCAACAAAAAAAACCTAAAGCGCGGTAAAAATAACTGAAAACGCCCATCATCAAAATGAAAACGTTAAAACAAACACAAGAATTCTTCACAAAGCTTTACAGTGAACCTCCCCACCGCTGAGCGGATGGGGCATCTGGCTATCCCAAGTTTTGGGCGTCGCCAGTCCATTCTTGCTTCATCGACGTTCCCAACGGAGCATCTCCGCAAGCGTT
>VGLX01000161.1 GCA_016866645.1 Candidatus Woesearchaeota archaeon
TACTCGCCTGCTTGTTCATCAACGCTTTCTTCTCAGCAGCAGAGATAGCCATTGTAAGGATCAGCAAATCAAGAGTGGAACAGTTAGTAAAAGGCAAGCACAGAGGCTCTGAAGCCCTGCTAATCCTGAAAAACAACCCTAAGAAGCTTTTCTCAACGATCCAGATAGGCATAAACAGTGTAAGCATGGGAGCTTCTGCCCTATCCGCGGTTATAACAGTGCATCTTTTCGGGTCTTACTGGGTAGCCGCAGCAACAGCCATAGTCACGTTTGTGGTAATAATTTTTGGAGAAATAATACCTAAAAACTTTGCTTACTCGCACGCAGAGGACATAGCTTTAGGCTCAGCTAAAATAATAAACATCTTATCAAAAATATTCAGCCCAATATCTTGGTTCATCAATTTCATAACATCCACTATGCTAAGGATAGACAAGGAGCCTTCAAAGCCTACAGTAACAGCAGAAGAGCTGAAATCCTTACTAGCGATGGGCACTGAAGGCGGAGTTTTCGGCAAGAAAGAAAAAGAAATCATCGAGAACGTCCTGACATTCAAGGACATAACCGCTGAAGATGTCATGACCCCTAGGGTTATGATGATGATGCTAAGCTCGAATCTTAAAGTTAAAGATGTTATGAGCGAGATTGTGTCTATGCCATATTCTAGAATCCCTCTTTATGAAAAAACTAGGGATAAGATAGTGGGTGTAGTCCATATAAGGGATGTTTTCAAATGCATAGAACAGAAAAAACTTAACACAAGGCTTATAGACCTTGCTGAGAAGCCGAGATTCGTACCTGAAACTATCCAGCTAGTAGACCTTCTGAAACTCTTCCAGGAAAAAAAAGAGCATATGGCAATAGTAATTGATGAGTTCGGAGGCACTCAAGGCGTAGTGACAATAATGGACTTACTAGAAGAATTAGTAGGAGAGTTAGTTGGTGAGTCTGACGTTACTAAGAATATAATGATGAGAGTCAACAAGTATACGATAGTAGTTGACGGCTCGACTAGCGCCGGAAATATCAACAGGTTCTTCAACATAACCCTGCCAGGCAAGAATTTTGAGACAATAAGCCGACTAATCCTTAAGAAGCTTAAGCACCTGCCTAAAGAGGGCGAAGAGCTCATGATAGGCGAGCTTCACGTCCATATAGAGGGCATATCAGGCAACAGGATACAGCGAGTCAAGCTTATCAAGCCAGAGAAGCCAACCCTTCTTTCCTAAAACGAGTTCAAGTCTTTGTATACCTGTATAGAATATTTCTTCAAGAACTCTTCAAGAACGCAGGTGAACAAGTGGTGCTTGTCCTTAGTTAGCACTGTGGAATTTGTTTTTATCGCTACTGCTATTAGCACCGCATCGCTCGGGTCATGAATATTTTTTAACAAATCCTTGTCTACTGAATTTACAAACTTTATTTCTTCCTCCCTGTTACCCGGGTGTACAGGAATGTTTACTATGCAGAACTTCGGATGCTTCAGGAAACCTCGTATCATCCTCTTGTCCTCATGCCCCAGTTTGTGTTCTACATGCAGAAGCTCTTCCATGTTGAATGAAGTAATCCCTAAGTTCTTGTCTTTTAATTTTTCTAAGTGCTTATGGTGCTCTAGGGTGTTTATCACGAAACAGGTGTCTAAAAGTATCAAGTTTTTCGCTGCTTCTAGGCTTTTTTGGGGTATTTTCTCTAAAAGTTCTCTCATATTGAAAATGTTAAGGAATAGAAAGTTTTTAAAATGTTCCCTTCACTATCATGCGCATGGCACAGCTGATAATAACCGAGAAACCTTCAGTTTCGCAGAAGATAGCAGAGGCTTTGGCAGATAAGAAGCCCACTAAGATAACTGACAAGAAGGTTTCTTATTACGAGATAGAGCACGATGGCAAGAAGATATTCGTAGTCTGCGCTGTAGGCCATCTCTTTACAGTCGCTGAGAAAGACAAGAAGAAATGGGATTATCCTACGTTCAGCATAAAATGGGTCCCGACTTACGAATCCCAGAAAGGGGCCAATTTCATAAAGCCTTACCTCAACACGATAAAGAGGTTAGCTAAAGATGCTGATGACTACGTAGTAGCCTGCGACTGGGACATAGAAGGTGAAGTCATAGGGTATAATATCCTGAAGTTCATATGCAAGAAAGAGAACTCTTCAAGGATGCATTTCTCAACAACTACTAAGGATGATCTGCTAAAGGCCTACAAAGAGAAGGTAAGCACTCTCGACAAAGGCCTGGTTGAATCTGGTCTGGCCCGGCATGTTATGGACTGGCTGTGGGGGATAAACCTAAGCAGGGCATTGACACTGTCTATCAAGAACTCTACAGGGATGTTCAAGGTGTTAAGCTCTGGAAGAGTCCAAGGGCCCGCATTGGGGATACTGGCTGAGAAAGAAAAAGAGATACAAGGCTTCAAGCCTGAAGATTACTGGCAAGTGGAGCTGAACACGGATAATGGAATCAAAGCCCTGCATAAGACTGAGAAGTTCTCAAAAAAAGAAGAAGCGGAAACTGCAGCTAAAAACGCGGATTCAGACAAGGCAAAAGTCAGCAAAGTAGAGAAGAGAGATCAGGACTTGCCTCCGCCGCACCCTTTTGACCTGACAGCTCTGCAGTTAGAAGCTTACAGGAAGCTAGGAGCGTCTCCGAAAGAGACTTTGTCTATCGCGCAGGAGCTTTACACCTCAGCTTACATATCTTATCCGAGAACCAGCTCGAACCAGCTGCCTCCTACTATTAATGTCAAAAAAGTGTTGCAAGAGCTTGCGAAGCAGAAAGATTATGAGAAAGACGCTAAACACCTGCTGGACAAGAAGAACCTGAAGCCGAATAATGGCACTAAGCAAGACCCTGCACACCCAGCAATTTATCCTACAGGAGAAATCCCGAAACATCTTAGCACGAAATCTAGGAAAGTATACGACCTTGTGGTTAGAAGGTTCTTAGCCACTTTCGGAGACCCGGCTTTGAAAGAGAACATGACAGTCGAGCTTAACTCTAACGGTGAAGAATTCGTAGCCAAAGGGTCAAGGATTGTCAAGCCAGGATGGTGCGAGCTCTACGGAAGATATGCCAAGTTCAAAGAAGAGCAATTGCCTGCCGTGAAAGAAGGAGAAGAATTGAGAGTAGAAGATGTGAAAGTGCATGACGAGCAGACGCAGCCTCCTAAAAGATACACGCCAGCGTCTATAATCAAAGAGCTTGAGAAGAGGGACTTAGGCACTAAGGCGACAAGAGCAGATATCATAGAAGCATTGTATCATAGAGATTATGTTAAAGACAAGTCGTTAGAAGTTACAGACTT
>VGLX01000162.1 GCA_016866645.1 Candidatus Woesearchaeota archaeon
ACAACTTTCGACCCAGACTCAAGCTCCAGTTCCCTTCTTGCGTCGCCTGCTATCTTGCCGCCTTTCCGTGCAGCGTCTTTGCTCTTGATAAACCCCTGCGCATCCCTGCCCCTTGTTATCTTTGCTGTTGATGCTTCCCCAAGCATAGTAAATATCAATTCTAGGTCATCCATGTGGTCTCTCAGGTTTTCTCTCTTTAAGCCCTTGAATTTCTTGTATTCCTCAACAGTTTTCCCAAAAGTTGCCTTGCTAATCTCATTGGTAAGTATGGCGTATTCTCTATCTTCCTTAACCCCTCGCTTGTTCCACTCATCTGTGAGCTCTTGCCTGACGGCTATGCCTCTGACTCTTTTTTCTATCCATTCATTAGAATAACCTTTTGCCTTGTAAAGCTCTTTCATCCTTGTTTGGGCAAGCTCTGGATTCTCGATTTCCTGAACCCTTTCATAGCCGACTTTTGCCAGCCATAACTTGAAAGGTTCTGCTTTTTGGGAAGGAATCGACTGGATTATCCTAAACATAGACTTCGTATTGGCACAGTCTGTTGTGTAATGCTTGCTGTCAGAAGAGGGTAATTTCAGTTGTCGACAAAGTGTCGATAACTCAATCCCGCCAGCTTCTTGCTCCCTTTTTTTAAGCCTGTACCAATAGTCCTTTGCGTCTGTGCTTTCTGTTAAGGCTGCAACAACGTCTACAACAGAGAAATACCATTCATTATCGTACCAGATTCTCCTTATTTTCCTGTCTTGGAAGACAACTAAAGCGTTGTGGTCTGTCATTTTATCCCCTCCGGATTACTGTTGTTTGCTCTTGAGGCGCTTTTTCTTTTCTCGTCTTAAATTCCAAAAAATAGTTTAGCTTGTCCATTCTTTGATTCAAAAGAAAGCGCACATATTTATAAAAGCTTGTGGTCTTTTTTCCAAAAATCAGAAATATTTTTCGGAAGATTATTTTTCTTACAACAGCACGTTCGTGCCTTGCGGGAAACGTTAAAAATTACACGTTCAGTCTTGCCATGCATCAAAATGCTCTAAACAAAACGTTTAATAACAAGCGTGTAAACCTCTAAATCGGGGGTTATCTGATGAAGAAAGGATTAGAAGGATTAGTCCAAGTATATACTGGCAATGGCAAAGGGAAGACAACAGCGGCTATAGGATTAGGTGTCAGAGCAGCAGGCCACGGCTATAAGGTCTGCATGGTCCAGTTCTTGAAACCTTCAACCAAGTATGGGGAGCATAAAAGCCTAAAGAAGATCAAAAATTTTGAGGTAAAAAGCTACGGCCTGAAAGACTTCGCAACACATAGTAACCGCAGGAATTATAAAAGACTGTCAAACGACGCTTTTAATTATGCCAGTAAAACGGTCATGTCTGGGAAGTATGATATCGTGATTCTTGATGAGGTCAATTTCTCAGCAGCTTACGGCTATGTAAAACTCGAAGATGTTATCCGGCTTATCGAGCAAAAGCCTAAGAGTGTAGAACTAGTCCTTACCGGAAGGGACGCACCAAAAGAGATAATGGAAAAAGCTGACTTGGTAACAGTAATGCAGGAAGTAAAACACCCTTACAAACAAGGAATAAAAGCTAGGAAAGGGATAGAATACTAAACATGAAAGGTATAGAAGAAATACTAGAAAAGGCAGAATCAGAGAACAGGTTCAGCTTATACGAGCATGAAGTCTACGAAGTATTAAAACATTTAGGTATAAACATAGTAAGATATGACCTCGCGGATGATAAGACGAATTTCAAAAAAGTATTAAAAAATTACGGTAAAAAAGTCGTGTTGAAAATATCTTCGCCAGACATCGCACATAAAACTGACGTTGGAGGAATTAAAATCCTGCCAAATAACCCAAAGACTGTAAAAAAGGCATACAAAGACATGATAAAGACAGTCTCGGAAAAAAAGCCTGGTGCGAAAATAACCGGAGCGTTACTAACAGAATACGCGCAGATAAGCCACGAAGTCTTAGTCAGCATGCTCTACGATGACCAGTTCGGCCACTTCATAACCGCCGGCCTAGGGGGCACCCTTACAGAACTGTATAAAGACGTGTCCATAAAATTAGCACCTGTCAGCAAGAAAGAAGTTCAAGAGATGCTAGAAGAACTAAAGTCTTATCCTATACTTGCAGGTTACAGGGGAAAAGAAGGAGTCAACATAGAAGCATTAACAGAACAGATAATCAGGCTTAACGCCTTGGCAGAGAAGTTCTCACCATATAGCAATTCAAAATACTTGATAACCGAGTTAGAGATCAACCCTATCGCAGGCTCAGGTGACAAGGTCGTAGCCTTAGACGGAATACTCAATTTCAAACGGAAAGAAAGAAAAGAAAGAACAGCCATAACAGTAGAAGGCGTCGAGAAGTTCTTTAAGCCAGAAAACGTAGCAGTCATCGGAGCGACTGACGAAAAAAGGCCTAACGGCCAGGACAAGGAAGGCAAAGTAATCTTCGAGAACATGCTGAAAAGCAGCGTTAAGAACGTCTACCCTGTCAATCCTAAGAAAGAAGAAGTGTTCGGAAAGAAGTGCTACAAAAGCGTGAAAGACATAGAGCAACCAGTCGACCTGTCAGTAGTTATAGTACCTGCCAAGGCTACGCCGCAAGTCATGGAAGAAATAAAAGAGAAGAATTGCAAAAATGTTATAATAATAGGCGGGGGATTCAGCGAACTAGGCAAAGAAGGCAAGAAACTAGAAGACCGGCTGTTAAAGATTCTCAAAGAAGGCGATATAAGAGTCATAGGGCCTAACTGCGTAGGCACTTACTCAGAAGAGACCAAGCTAAAAACGATTTTCTTGACAGAAGACGAGTTCAACGTCCCAGAAAAAGAGCCGAACAACTTATCAGTCGTAACTCAAAGCGGAGCAGTAGGCGTTAACCTGATGATAGCCTTAAGGAACGTCGGTATCAGGAATTTCATAAGCGCAGGAAACATGATCGACCCGAAAACCGACTACGCAGCGCTGATGAAATATTTAGAAAACGATGCAGCAACCAAAATAATCGGGGTATACGTGGAAGGTTTCAAAGAAGGCAAAAGGTTCTACAAAGCAGCCAAGCAACTGGCGAAGCCGGTAGTAATAATCAAAGGTGGGAAATCAAAAGAAGGCTCAAAAGCCAGCACATCCCATACGGGGTCCATAGCCGGGAATTATGAAGTAGCAAGAGCAGCGTTCAAGCAGGCAGGAATAATAGAAGCAGAGACTTCGCAAGAATTCTTTGACATCGTCAAGATGTTCAGCTACTCACACAACAAGAAAGTAGAAGGCAAC
>VGLX01000163.1 GCA_016866645.1 Candidatus Woesearchaeota archaeon
GGCTGATGCGCTGATTCTAAGCAAAGGTTTATAAAACACCTGCTTAACCCTTAGTCTGAACTAAGATGAGACCTGGAACGCCACCGCCGGTTTATGAAGACCCGGAAAACAATAAGGATTTGATGAAGCTCATAAGCATCTACGAGAAGCATTTTGATGATACAGAAGACAATCCTCTCGTAAAAAAAACTGCTGAGAAGACGCTAAAAGCGTTAGGGAAAAGGACAGTATCAGACGTAGAAGCGCTCTTGAAAGCTTATGTTGACGTTTCAGACTTCAGCGAGTACTTATTATCATTACATGACGACATCTGTACCACGCTGAAAGCATTAGGCGACAGGAAAGTGAACGATGCCGTCTCACTAATCAAGGCTTATAGCAATAAGTCCAACTATGAAGAGCACGCCGCGTCATTATGCAAGGCTGTATGCTCGACTTTCGAAGCGCTGCAAGGAAAAGACGTGTCAGAAGCCGAGGCGCTGATAAGCGGGTATTCTGAAGCTTCTGGCTATGAAGAGTCTGCCTTCACGCTGGGCAGCTGCGTCTACAAGACGTTATTTGAGCTGAAAGAAAGGAAATCTGACGATGCCAGGATACTTATAAAAGTTTATGGAAAGGCCAGCGATAGTGACAGCGCAACAACGCTAGCAGACGCGGTCTGCAAAACTTTGAAAACTCTTGATAAAAGGAATGTTTTTGATGCGGAGCTTCTGATAAAGTCATATAACGATGGGAATGGCGAGTACGAGCCTTCAACCATGATGAGCGAATCAGTCTGCGACACTATAAAAGCGTTAGGCAGCAGAGACGCCCATGACGCTGAGAGCTTGATAAAGGCTTACACCAAACACATAGAGAATTACGAAACTTCTTTGATGCTCAGCAGGTCAGTCTGCTCGACTTTAGAAGCATGCAAAGGGATAGAAACTCCGAAAGTGATCAAGATGATGAAGGAAGTTTACGAAGAGATGGAGAGCGAGGAAGACTCCTTAAGCCTAAGCGTACGGGTCTGGGAAAAGATTGAGGAAGAGCAAAAAGGGAGAGAAGAAGAGCTCAACAAGATGATAGAAGAGCTGAAGTCTAATAGCTGCCTCTACAAGACCGACACTGACAAGTTCATAGCCTGCTTTCAAAACGCAAAAAACGAAGACAAGAAAATCATTCTAAGGGCTGTGCTCAAGTGCGATTTCGAGAACAAGAACGCCATATCATGGCTTGACAAGAATTATCCTAACCTGGTGAGAGAGATAGGGCTGGAGCAGATCTGAATTTGTTAGAGGATTCTTCCAGGGTTTACCGTTCTTCTTACCGTAATGCTTGACGATTCGCGACGTGCACGCTCGCGCCAACAACTCCTCTGAAAACTGTTTTTGCAAGGAATTTTTTTGAAACTTCCGGAAACCCTTCACTTTTTTCTAAGCAAGGCATATAAACCGGAAGAAAAAAAAATAATCATTGATGAGAAAACAAACTGAGTTGATAAAAGTTGAAGATTACAACGAAATTTACAATGATATTAAGTTTCTGCTAGACAAAGCGAAAGCGCAAGCTTACAAGGCAGTAGACAACATCAAGGTGCAGACTTACTGGCAGATAGGAGAAAGGATTGCAAGAGAAGGATTGCAACATAATGAAAGAGCCGATTATGGTAAAAGGCTAATCGTGAATTTAGCCAAGGATTTAGGACTGGGTAAAGTCAACTTGTATTACATGGTCAGGTTCTATCAAGTTTATCCGATTATTCAGACAGTGTCTGAACAATTAAGCTGGTCGCATTATATCGAATTGATATATCTCACTGATAAACAGGAAAGGTGTTTTTATGAAGACCAGTCAATAACAAACAGGTGGAACGTAAGGACGCTTAGAGATAAGATCAAAAACCAATTATATATTCAGACTAAGAAACAAGGGAAACTGAAGGTAATCAAACCGTTGATACCGGCAGTTAAGCCTGAAGATGTGTTTAAAGAAGCTTACCATTTCGATTTCTTGGAGTTGAAGCAAGATTTCAAAGAAAAAGACTTAAAAGACGCTTTGTTGAGCAAGTTCGAGGAGTTTATCAAAGAGCTCGGATCAGATTTCTTTATCGGCCGAAGGGAAGTTCCAGTCCTTATCGGTGGCAATTATGACAAGATTGATTTAGAGCTTTTCCATGCAGGGCTCTTGTGCTACATACTGGTGGAGATAAAAGTTGAGGAGTTCAAGCACTCTCACGTGAGCCAGATGTACTCCTACCTCAACTGGTATAAGGAGAGCAAGTGGCAGGAAGGTCAGCGCTTACCGATAGGGCTAATCATTTGCAAGTCTAAAGATGATGAAACAGTACATTACGCACTAGGCAAGCTAAAGAACGAGATATTCATAGCAGAATACAAGACAAAGCTCCCAAGCGAAAAAGAGATAGAAGAGAGGATAAGAAGATAACCTCTTAAAGGCCAGAAAGACACCCAAGCCCCAAGGGTATAGCAAAAACAAAAAACCTAAAACCTCAGTGGTGTCAAGTGAACCTCCCCACCGCTGAGCGGATGGGTCATCTGGCTATCCCAAGTTTTGGGCGTCGCCAGTCCATTCTTGCTTCATCGACGTTCCCAACGGAGCATCTCCGCAGCAAGCTGACGGGGTATTCGAATAAAATAAATCTTATAGAATATAAAAGAAGGCTTACAGGTTGCCTATTGCCTCAAGCAGTTTCATATGGCCCTTAATCAAGTCTTTAAACCGTTTTATTTCCTCAACTACTATTTCAGTTCTTGCTTTATCGCTTGAACTCTCGGATTTTGCCATTTTTAATCCACTCCTTTAATTCCTCGTCTGAATAATAATCTTCCCTGACCCCTTGCATGACCCTTGCATAAGAAGGATCGTCTTTTATATCAAACTTGCTATTGTTTGAGAGGACGAAATCCTTAACCGCGATAAAAGCCGTCCTCCTGTTGCCGCTTGCAAACGGGTGCTTCTGGACAAGTCCTTTAAGCAGGACTACTGCTTTGTCGTAAATGTCGCCTTCCTTATCCTGGCATGCTTTGACAACTTCCATAATCCTAACATGGCTTAAAACTTTCGGCTGGTCGGCCTTCTTAACCTTAATAAACTCTAATGCCAAATAGTTATACTCTATAATCCGCTCTTCGGAAGGGTAAACGATTCTGTTCATAAACACTAAATAAGCACCAGCCAGTATTTAAATATACGCCTCCTCTAGCCCGTCATTTCCTAATATATCGTAGCGCTTAACAGTTCGCGACGTGCTCGCTCGTACCAAC
>VGLX01000164.1 GCA_016866645.1 Candidatus Woesearchaeota archaeon
GTTGTAAACGATTATGAGAATATGGTAGGCTACGCTGCGATAAAGTTCTAAAAAAATAAAAATAAAAGTTTTTTACTTCTTAGGGCTGGCAGGCTGTACTGGGCTTAAGCCTGCGACTATTACTGCCGCGATTAGGAAGTAGATTATGTACGGCGCTACTTTTAGGATTACCTCCATGCCTGGAAGCAGCACGTTAAGGTATCCGAGGTACTTGTTCTCAACAGAGACTAAGAACCCTACTACAACGTTCAATACTAGCACTAAGATATAAAGCATAAGCACGGATATCACGCTCGTAACGAATTCTTCCTTCTTGATAAATGATGAAAGCGCTGTTTTCATCAGGGGTAAGAACTTTGTCACTGCTATATGCCCTCCTATAACTACTCCGACTATTTTCAGGATTAAAAGCATCCAATCCATAAAAGCCATATTAGTTCACCTCTTTAGATATTACGAACATCTAATATTTAAATATTTTTTACTACTGTCTGATAAATAACAACGTTTAATAATCACTTGTTATCAATATTCTTTAATATGGGAGATGCGAGGCCACCCTTTATCCAGTTCCAGGATATAAAAAAGAGGTTTGGAAAACACGAAGTCTTGTTAGGTATTAATCTAGAGATCCCTTATGGCGAGAGGTTTGGTATAATCGGTGTGAGCGGATCAGGCAAATCAACACTATTAAACATCCTGATAGGGTTCCTAAGCGCTAGTTCTGGCAGCATATACTTCAACTTAAGAGACATCCTTAAAGAGAAGAAAACTATAAGGAAGACTTTCGGATTCGCATCACAAGACGGATCGTTCTACGGCGAATTAACTGTCATGGAAAACCTGAAGTACTTCGGCACTTTGCACGGGATGTCAAATGAAGATATTCAAAAAAGAGCTAAGGGATTATTAGCTCTAGTCGGTCTTTCTAACGCGACAAGCACTTTAGGAAAAAACTTATCCAGGGGTATGCAGAAGCGACTGGACATAGCATGCGCTATGATACACGATCCTAAGGTCTTAATTCTTGACGAGCCTACAGAAGACTTAGACCCGATGCTAAGAAAAGACATACTACTGCTTATCAAAAAAATCAATGAACGTGGAACAACTATAATAATCACATCACACATACTAACAGAGATAGAAGCTATTTGCACTAAAATTGCTATACTTCACAGTGGAAAAATAATCGAGACAGGTACTCCTGCAGACCTTAAAGGGAGATACTACAAGAATGAGGAGATTCATATCGAAACCTCGCCAGGGGATTATGATAAGATATCTAAGAAGCTAAGCAAGAAATACGTCGAGGAGATAGAAGTTTTAGAGCATAAGATGCTTGTCAGGACACCTAATGTTGACAAAATGATGTATGACCTGCTAAGCGCTGTTAAAGGAAGCGATGAGAAAATAGTCGATATTACTGTAAGCAAGCCCACACTTGAGGAAGTGTTCACAGCTTTAACCAAGGGGAAGACGATATAAGATGGGATTCAAAGACCTGATAAACCCTTATTCGGACCTTGTTAAGACCCCGATAAAGGCACCTCCAAAGAAAGAAGAGGAAAAGCCTGTTGAGAAGCCACAAGCTAAGGCTGTGCAAGAAGAAAAACAGCAGGACATAACAGAAATATCCGCTACTCAACACCACTTAAGATTGGGGCCGATAGTCAAGCTTTGGACCTTGGTGCTTAAAGATATGAGGCTGTTGTTAAGGTCTAAAAGCTCTTCATTAGTAGTCATCTTCGGGCCTTTACTGGTTATATTTTTAGTAGGTATATCTTTCAATACCTCATCAATGTATGACCTAAGAATCGCTACTTATTCCGATGGGTATTCTGAGCTTAGCGAGTCTATAATAACGCATCTAAAAGATGAGCAGTACTCTACCTTTAAGGCTGAGACCTTGGAGGACTGCATCGATGGGGTAGCGCTCGGGAAGTTCCATGCATGTGCGATTTTTTCTGCAGGAATGGCTATAGGGAACCAAGCGCAGAATAGTATCGAGATTCACGTTGATAAGTCTAGGATAAACATCGCGCATATGATTGAGCTTAGCATCCAGAAAAAAGTCGCCAGCGAGACAGCTAAGATAAGCAAAGGCTTAACGGGGAATATTGTCACGACCATGTTTAATACTCGTGATGTGCTTACAGAAAAGCAAAGCATAATCTCAAAGTTACAAATCTCAACAAGCGATAGCATATTAAAACTTGATGGAGTAAAAGGAGATCTCAACACTATAGACTTAACTTATGATAAATCCACTTTGAATTATAGCGATGTTGAGAAGAAATCACAAGCGATTAAAAATAAGATAAATTCAAGTGCTGAGTGCTTAGCAATAGTTCCTTTAAATGACCCTGTGTTTGACGATCTTGAACAGTCGGTAAACTATTTAAAAACAGGTGTTCAAACTGTAATAAGTAAGTTTGACGCAGTTACTAACACTCGTGACTCCTCAGTGCAAGAGCTCAGCTCTTTGAACGACATACTAGACGCTGGTACGCAAGACCTTAGTACCTTAAAGAACACTTTAACCGCTTTAGTAGCTGGAATCGAAGGCGTCGAGGTTACTGACGTTGAGAACATAGTTTCCCCTGTTACTACGGATGTAAAATCAGTCGCTGCTAAGAAGACTCACTTAGGCTATATGTTTCCTACTTTTATCATACTTATCGTGATGTTCATGAGCATCTTGTTCTCCACTACTGTTACTGTTAGGGAAAAGTTGTCTAAGGCTTTTTTCAGGAATTTCATCATGCCTACGAGTGATTTCTTATTTATGGTCGGCGGATATTTGACTAACCTTTTGATAGTGGTGTTACAGCTGACAGTTCTATTCGTTGCTGCAGTTTATTTCTTACCTGAGATTCGCGAGATTATGTTGCCTATGGCCGTTGTTCTTTTGCTTGTAACCACAGTTTACATCCTTCTCGGCATGTTTATAGGTTTCATCTTTAAATCAGAGGAAACAGCAACTCTTGGTGCGATATCTATCGGCAGTTTGATGCTGTTCTTCTCCAACACAATCATGCCCATTGAGACTTTGCCTGTGGGTATAAGGGAGATTGCTAAGTTCAACCCGTTCGTGTTGGGCGTGAATATCTTGAAGAGGGTTATGCTGTTCGGAGCGAATTTCAGTACGTCTTTTGACACTATCAGCACAGAAGTCTACATGCTCGGATGTTTCGTTTTGATATTCTTTGTATTAGCTTACGTCGCCAGAGAAATCAC
>VGLX01000165.1 GCA_016866645.1 Candidatus Woesearchaeota archaeon
ACCATGCTAAGCCTGTTCAGCACATGGGACCTCAGAAAAATCAACTCCTACCACCAACTAAAATCCATCCTCTAAGCTTAATACATACTTAAAACCGAAACGTTTATATACCTAAGCATACCTATTTATACTAAGGTATACCAAGGTAAACTAAAATGGTAACAATAACCACAATAAAAGTTTATTCAAAAACAAAAGTAAGCTTAAACGCATTCAAAGAGTACGATAAAGAGAGCTACGACCACATACTAGAGAAATTACTATACTTAGCCCATCTTATAAAGCAGAACCCTGAGCTCGGGAAAAAATTCTTAGAGGAGATAGAAGCAACAAAAAAGGCTTTAGAAAAGAGGCATAATCTTAGGAAAGTAGGGCAAGAAATGGTCATGAGATAGCCTTTCAAAGAAAAGGCTGTTAGGGGGTAAAAAATGACAAAAGCATATAGTGGAAAAAGTGGTTCGCCTAAATCAACAGGTACGTATGGGCTAGAGGGCGGGCTCAAAGGACTAGACAAGTATAACGTAGGAAAAAACAAAAGTATTGGACAATATGGCTTAGGCCCTAGAAACGGAGGCATGGCCTATATAAAGATAGAAATCGGTTACCAAGGAAATCTTGAAGATATAGCCCAAGGACTACAGCAATACTTGCCGTTGCTCGGACAGTATTTGAACACTGCTTCAAAAGGATATGGGCAGATGTTCCAAGGCCGTGAGGATCATATGTCTCCGAAGGGATTTTTCAAGCCCACAGGTTACAGCCAGAAAGATGGTGCAGGGGTTTGTGAAATGTGCGGTAAGTCGACTCCTGAAGGCATGAGGAGATGCCCTACTTGCTCTTTGGTGATGAGCAAGTATTTAGAAAGGTTTTAAAACCCCATTTAGTTAACTAAGCAGAGAACCTTTAGAGGCGTTTAAAAAAAAACGAAAGGTTTATATATATGTTACTACAGTATAGTAATAACAAAAAGTTGATAAAAGAGGATTATCCCACTCACTAAAACGGGATAGGAGGAATATAAAATGTCAGAAGAAAAAAAGCCTGAAGCAAAAAAACCAGAAGCAGTCGCGCCTAAGAAGACTCTACTTGAATCAACCGTAGACAGTATACTAGGAATGGATAAAGAAGTAATGGTTGGAAAAGTACCAAGTGTTAAAGGGTTCTCAAAATTCGACGAACTGAGACAAGACATGTACGAAGCGACATTCGAAAGGAACTTAAAAATAAGAGATCCTTCAGAAAAACACAACCAACTTGCAAGGACATTCATGCAAATAAAGCAAGAATCAGGCTACTGGATAGGAAAAGAAAAATACAGCGGAAAATTCGATGATATGGAAAAAGAAGACAGGCTCAACATGTACATGCAGATGGGTACAAAGATGATAGACGATATGATAACGCCTGAAGGAACCGCTGGATACAGACGAAGGTAAAAACCTTCACCTTTTTTTTATTTTTAAAAAATGTACACACTACACGACCTATTTAGGATTATAAACTTAGACAAGAAGACTCGGAATGATATGATAAGTTCTAATACTGCCCTGAATAAATACCTTTCAAAAGATTCATTAAAAAGAAAACCTAAATACTTAAGTACCTCACTTGCCAAAAAATTGGAAGACCCGAGGCACAGGCTCACAGAACAATACTTCTCATTAGCAGAATTCAATAAAATATTCGAAATAATCGAATTTGATGAGCTAAGAAAAGACAGATACGAAGTTGAATACTGTTCTATAATGAAGATAAATGATCCTGCAACAAAAAACAACTCACTTTCGCAATTATACGCACAAATAAAACAAGACATCCAATATTTTATAGGCCAAGAAGAAAAACAAGAAGACAAAGAAAATATCCCCTTAGAGGACCAGATACAGCAAAGCATAATCCTCGGCTCAAAGGACTTCAAAAAATGAGAATACTCTACGCTTCAGACATGCACGGGAATTTTGACAAGCTGGAAACGTTCTGCCAGCATGCTGAACAGTCAAAGCCAGACTTAATAGTCCTAGCCGGTGACTTATCCGACGTAGCTTACAAGGACCAAGGCCTTATCCAACAGCATATGGAACTATCCGAAATCCTTTTTCAGTACGCCTTGCAGTACGAGCCAGGAATGAAAAGGCTTAAGCCTCACGAGTTCAGAAGAGTCCTGCCTATAGTAGCTGAAAAGATTTATGAAAAGCCTATGAACAAAAGCTTAGAACAGCTAGCAGAGAAATACTTAAAGATTTTAGACTTTTTCGATGGGAACATGAACATAAGATACGACCTGATAGGCTCAATGATGAAAAAACATGGCCTAGAATTCAAGACTTACCCCGGAAACCATGATAAGGACTTGCAAAGAACTAGCCTAAAAGATTCAAACGCCCATAAGCGAACCTTAAATCTTGACGGATTGTTAATATCTTTTTTCGGAAGCGCTAACGAAATAAGATACGGAGACATAGTACTTATGGGGACTCCTGCAGAGCTTACAATGCCCTTCGCAGAATATCTCAACCAAGAAGGGAAACTAGTCTCTGAGGTTTTCAACTTCTTGAACAAGGAAAAGCCAGATGTAGCTTTTACTCATGCCCCGCCTAAAGGGTGCAGGGACTTCATGATTCATCCTAAGACCAAGCAACCTGTCAGCAAAGGAAGCCCAGGGCTAGAGAGATATGTCCATCAAGGCGATACTAGGCTGCTATGCTGCGGGCATATGCACGAAAGCGTCGGAGCTGAAAAGATAGACTCGGAAAAAGGGCCAGTAGTCGTTTTCAACGCGGGCAGCTTGTCTGACGGGTTCTTCGGAGAATTAGTTATCGATGAAGGGTCCAAGAAGATGGACAAGGTATCATTGTACAAGATAAAGAACAGGCTCATACTCCCCCCAGGCATGACTGGATCAGCAGACGGCGGAGAGGCTTGCAAGATAATTACTTATTTCTTGACGCCAGAGAACGAACTAAAAAAGATGAAAATAGACCTAGAGGAAAAATACGACTACTAGATGTTGGACTGCATAAGCCTCTTGTCTAGGAATGATTTTATCTCGTTGACGAACTCTATAGTGTCTTTCTTGTACTTGTCGTAGTCTTCGCCTTTGATCTCTTTTATGTCCCTGTGGATTATCCTCTTGAACGTGACGTAGTTCTTCCTCATGATGTCGGCGTATTTCTTCTTCAAGAATCCTTTCTTGACCATCTTCTGCTCCAGCATGTCTGCTACGTGCTC
>VGLX01000166.1 GCA_016866645.1 Candidatus Woesearchaeota archaeon
CTCCTGGCAGGCCAGCCATACTTGTCGCGTAATATTTAAACATTTAAAACCTTCTTTATAGAAGATGAAAACCCAACTAACCGCTATCTTAGTTATTTCTTTTATCCTCATTGCAGGATGCGCGACATTATCGAACACGACAAAAGTGTCTACACCGACCCAAGAGAAAGGCGGCACTGACAAGAACTCTTGCACAGACGGCACCGCTTTCGGCAAATGCTCTGCGACTAAGCCGATGTACTGCAACTCGGGAAACTTAGTTTCAAGGTGCAAGCTTTGCGGATGCCCAGAAGGCCAGACATGCGACGAGAAATACGTCTCGCAAGACAAAAACAACGAAGGCCAATGGGGAAGATGCGTGACATCACAAGAGACACCTCCTGCGTCGAGCTCAATATCAGACACAGGTGACGTAGCCCTGAACGGAAAAACACCTGCAGACGGAGACAGCATGAACGCTTACGGGTGGGGAGTCGCGAGCGGAGAGGCTATTTACTCATCCCAAAAACCGTATTCTGGGACGTTAGGATTCGCATTATCCTCTAGCAGCGGAGCTGTAACAGGCGACACCAGGGTTGACAAATCAGCCACCAGCGGAGAATTCAGCATCTGGATATATGACCCTCTTCAACCTGAAAACCTTGAAGAGGCGTTCATCACTTTGATAGGCGCACAAAACAAAGTAGTGTTATCATTAGGGCTATTCTCTGCAAGCAAGGCGAACTATAACCTGATATTATACACTGGTTCGCAGTACGGATACTATAACACAGGAGTCCAGAGAAGCCTCGGGTGGCATAACTTCAAGATAAACCTAAACGGCGAAGTCTACATAGACGGCACCAAATCAACAACATCGTTCACCCCTGCTACGATAACACAGGTAGCGCTGCAATCAAGGAATTGCGAATCGACAGACCCTTGCTACTTCGACGATTTTTCATTTACTTTCTCATGAAGTAAACGGATAAGTTTCAAATCGTCTTGAAGCTTAAAGAAGGTTTATAAATAATCATCTTTATAGTTAGTACTATGGCAACAGAGAAGTTCATCATGGTCTCGCTGGAAGAGGACAAGGCTAAAGAGATAGCTAACGTGATAAGCAACGACACCAGCAGGAAGATACTAGACTTCCTGAGCGAGAAAGACGCTGCAGAGAACGACATAGCAAGAGAACTTAACCTGCCTGCATCTACGGTTTATTATAACATACAAAACCTTCTAAAACATAACCTGATAGAAGTGAAGGACTTTTACTGGAGCGAGAAAGGCAACAAAGTCAATGTTTACACAGTAGCCAAGAAGCTGATAGTAATAGCTCCGAAAAGCATGAAGATAAAGACGAAACTAAAGAGCATACTGCCAGTAGCGTTAACAGCACTGGTAGCATCAGGGGTCATATACTTTTACCAAAACTTCTACAAATTAACAGCGTTAAGCTCTGGAAAGATGATGGCTGCGCAAGAATCGTCAGATATGGCTGGAGCAGCACAAGAAAGCTTGATGGCTGCGGCGCCAAAAGCAGCTGAGATGGCACCAAGAGTCATAGAAGCAGCGACGCCTAACTACGCGTTATGGTTCCTTATAGGATCATTTTTCGCAATCGCAACTTTTATATTCATAACAAGCTTAAAAAGAAGCAGAAAATGAGGAATATAATCTACCTGGCTTTGTTGATTGCAACATTCTTATTACTAGGTTGTGCCATGCAACAGTCAATTATTAAAAGTGGACCAGAACAGCCGATTGGTGGGAAAGAAATCGAATGTGATGCTACGATTCCTTGTAAAGAAGGTTACGAATGCGTGAAGCTACCTGAAAATACTAAACCAACATGCGTCCTTCCAGAAGTCCTTGAAAGCGACAAATACAAAGACTGCAGGGTGGCTGAAAGTTACCCCCCACAAATAATCTGCCCTCAAACAAGATTTAGTGGCGAAGGTTGTGAGTCCGATTTTGATTGTGACATAGGTGGGTGTAACGGGGAAATATGTGGCAATAAAGATTCTATTAAAAATATTGCTAGCATTTGTTTGTACAAACCTGAGTTTGAATGTTACAGTCTAACAGATTGTAAATGCATTAACGGAAAATGTGGCTGGGAGCAGACCGAAGAATTCTTAGATTGTAAATTAAGGTATTAAACCTGTTTTAATCCTACTTCCCTTACCAGTTCAGGCTCGTTTTTGTCCAGCCATGCGATAACTTTCTCATTAATAAAAACAGAACCCATCATATTTTTTATTAATTCTTTTTTCTCTTCCAAGCTTCTTGTGGAAAAATAGGTTATGAAGCCTTCAGCGTCTTCTTTGTACAATGACATAGGGTCTAAAATCTTTTCATGCAACGTTTTTTCATTTCTGTTTTTATGGACAAATGGGCAATATCTTGTTACTCTTTCATCTAAGCATGTCATCTTCCTTTCAGAGTTTAAATAGTCAAAAAGCCGTTCTGCAGGCCAGATAGATTTTAAGTCAAGGCCGGATGTGAAACCGTCATGCATATCAAATTCTAGTTCGTATTTACCTTCTGTCTTTTTAATAACAAACCGAAATGTATGTTTTGATTCTCTATACGCATCTTCACCGGGCCTAGGGAACCTGTAGCTGATTTCAAAGTGCTCCATGCCGGATAGGATTTCTTTTTCTCTCTTAGTAAAAGGCAATACTTCATAAATTGACATAGTGTGGAACGTCTTTTCTTTGATTCCAAGAAATTTTTTCAGCCTTTTGCGATAATCCTTATGGACTGCAATGTCTTTTGATTTAACGATAGAATAAAAATTTCCTAGAGTCAGCTTATAAAAGTCCTCTTTTTCAGTATAATCACAGGATATCCTGTCTATGATTAATGATTCTCGGAATTGTTCAACGTCTTTAAGTAGAGGATCATCTTTTCTTATCTGTTTGTCTAGCACGAATTGGGTATGCTGGAATGGCAGGCTTTTGTACCCTAAAGGGTTTGCAGAAAAAATCTGTTCTATAGCTTCTACAGGATTTTTTATTGTAGATCTTATATTGATATAATCTAGCCCTAAGAATTGTCCATCTATGTAAGTTAGTCCTTTTTCTCTTTCAAAAAATGGCTGGTTATCGTAGCCTAAAACTATTTTAGTTCCCTCGTTGAACTGGAAAGAGGAAGAGTAAGCAAAATCTTCAAAAGTCCTTTCGCCGTCCACGTTTCTTATTACATATATGCCCTTGTAAATTAGGCTTGCA
>VGLX01000167.1 GCA_016866645.1 Candidatus Woesearchaeota archaeon
GAAGAGTCTAAAAAAAAGCTAGCCAAGATGGTACAGCTCCAAGAATGGCTGGAGAAGCAGTTCATAAGCCTGATGGAAGTCATGGAGAAGAACATAATGCTGAAAGTCCACAACGACTTTGACAGCTTGTTCCAGAGATGGTTCAGCATGCTAGTAGAGGCAGGCTCGCTGCAGTCCAAGATAGACCCTACGTTCACGCCATTGATAGAGCAGAACGGCCATGACATAGAGTACAGCTTCCTATCAGGAGGGGAGAAGACAGCCACTGCCTTGGCTTACAGGCTAGCGCTCAACCAGGTGATCAACAAGCTCATGAGGAACATAAAGACGAGCGACCTGCTCATACTTGACGAGCCCACGGACGGGTTCAGCACAGAACAGCTCGACAGGGTAAGAGAGGTGGTAGAAGACTTGGACCTGAAGCAGATAATAATCGTCAGCCACGAGCCGAAGGTCGAGAGCTTCGTAGACAGTATCATAAGGTTCAAGAAAGAGAACCATATAAGCCAAGTGGTTTAAAAGAACTATTTCTTATTTTTTAGGCTGTCAAAATAAGTGTTTACTATTTTCATCGCGTCGTTAATCTTTATAGCTATACCATAGCCAGTCATGGCATATGTCTCTTCTGTCTCGTTCTGCCTCACCAGCGTTGCTACTACTACCCCTACGAGCTCGTACTCGCCGTCCCTTATTGCTATTACCGCCCCTCCGGAATATCCTGGCTCGACTGCGCAGCCTATCATGAACAGCCTGTTATCATAAGGGTAAGAGACTTTGCTCACATTCCCTTTAAGGACGTAATCCACCAAACCATGAGGATTGCCAGCGATCCATACGAAGTCGCCAGGCCTGAGGTCGTCAGAGTTGCCTATCTTGTAAGGGAACTTCACGAAGTCTTCAGAATCTTCAACCTCCAACAATGATATGTCCAGCTTAGAGTCAGACGCTACTGGTGTAGCTTTGACAAAACGTGGAGTTATCAGTCCTTTTTTTATAACGTACACTTCCCTGTAATTCTCGGTTATCACTACCCCGTCAGTCATCTCATCAAGGAATCCTATTTTTGTTACGTGGTCATTTGTGAGTATGTACGCTTTGCCGTTTTTCTTTTCAATCACGGTTCCTGTTCCGATGACTCTCGAAATGCGGTATTCCTTCACTATCTTTCCGCCCTTGTCCGTATATGTCATAGTGTACCCTACTTCGCAGCCTATCAGCTCTACGCTCTCAAGGATTTTTTCCAAGGAGTATTTTGACTCGTCAACAAAAGCGTTATGGTCATCGTACATCCCGTCTTTTATTATTAAGGTTTCTAGCTGCTGTTTCTGTTTAGTATCTTCCTTGCTAGAACTTAAGCTGTAAGAAGGCAGTATCAATGATAAAGCTAATGCGCCAGTCACCAACAATTTTCTCATAGGTAATATAGTTCAGAAGTCATATATAAATATTATTTATCCCAAAAATACGTGATTCATAGAAAGGTTTAAAAGTATTGACAAATCTCTTAGTTAGTGACGATGGTAAAAGTCAAATACGGCGAGCCCTACAAGACGAGCTTCGGGACAACTGGGGATAAGATCAAGGCAGGGACACTCGGAGAGCTAATAACTAAAGTCGAGTCTAAGTACCAAGGCAAGCCATACGTAGAAACGATACAAAAATATTCTATAGTCTTATTGAACAATAAGGATTTCTTAAGCCTCAACCAGCTAGAGCACAAGCTTAAGCCTAAAGATGAAGTCTTGATAATGCAGATGCTCAGCGGAGGCTAAAAAGATTCTTGATACCTGTTCTTAGATTATACAAAAAGCCTTTACACTCATTTTTTAGTACGTATTTGCTAAGGTGTTTGTCGTAAATGTCATGCAATGTGGTGTATTCTTCGCCCACCGAAGTATTCCCTTTACGCTTTACTATATGGCTACTACCCTTTTGGAAGTCTATCTCATAACTCCCTTCAAGAGAATGTTCTTTGAAAAACTTGCAGAGCGCTTCTGAAAGCTCAAAATCATTGCTCGCCCTGTCTGCAATGTTATATAAGTTTACGTGTTTCTCAAGTTTTTGTAATTTTTTTCTTGCCTTGCCTTCTAGGATATCCATTTTTTCATGTGTTTTTTGCGTGTTATAAGTGTCTGTAACTCTTTTTTCGTACATGCTGCTAATAATGGGGAGAGTTATGTAAGCATGCAAACCCTCACAGCCATCGATGCTTATCCTTAAACAGTCTACAACTTCGACGCGAATTTTATCGGCATAAAACGGCAGTACTTCCCTATACACAATCCTGAGTATCGATGCTTGTAATGATGGTTTGTGAACTTCTTGGTTTACAGTTGTATAATTTTCTTCTAATAAAATATTAACGTTGTCTTCTAAGTTTTTTTCAGGGATAAAAGTTTTAGGGATTTTCATAAAAAAAAGGGAAAAAAAGAAGAATTATTTTTTCTTCTTCAGGTCTTTCGCGATGGATTCTAAGCCGAGCTCTTTCAGCTTCTTCTGGGTCGGTATGCCTTTCTTGTTCCAGCCTCTGAGCTTGTAATACTGGTCTAAGAGTTTGTTGTAATCCCTTTTCGTCACTATCGGCGCATCAGCCTTCACTTCCCCTTCTTCTTCCTTGTACCATCTCTCAGGGACTTGGTCGAATTCTCTTCCGAATCCTGGCACGTGCTTGACCCAGAACATCCTCATTACGTTGTTGTTCCTCTCGTGTGTCTTCATGAGGTCGTCCATGGTCATGTTGAACCCTGTTATCGCGTTAAGGGCGTCTAGGTAGTTCTCTATCTTTATACCTAGCTCTACCCATGGCAGCCTGCATGCTCCGAGCGTGTCAAAGCCGGTCCTTATCTTCTGTAGGTCAAAGACTTTCTCTGCCTTCTTGTCGCCTTTATTAGCGTCGTAGACTATTGCCCAGGCGTCGTTGTGGTGGCCGCCTACGTTACATGTGCCGTACGCTAGTTTCATGCTACCTCTTCTTCTTGACTCGTAGCCGCTTATCTCTGTGCCTTTCACGTGCATCGCGTATTCTTGAGTGCCTAATACTTCTGAAGCCTTCTTGACCCCTTGGGATAAGAGCTCGCCGATGCCTTCTCTCTTGGCTATCTTCTCTATGAGTTTTACTATCTCTGCTGTCGCGTTCCAGTCGAGTTTTATTCCGTCAAGCTGCTCTTCTTTGATCTTTCCTTTCTTGAAAGCCTCTATC
>VGLX01000168.1 GCA_016866645.1 Candidatus Woesearchaeota archaeon
CTCCAGTCAGTCATGTCGAATATCAGGGTGTCGCTGACTTTGAAATCGTCTTTATCTACGATCATGTTTCTCCCGTCGGAAAGATTTATCTGGGTCTTCTTACCTCTCAGAGAGCTTTTGCCTATTATCTTTGACGGTTTCAGCTTTGATTCTTCGGCTGATATCGAGTGAAGCATGAACATGCCCTGGTTTGTGTAAAGCACCCTGTAATGCTCTTTCGTGATTGGTATTTCCAGGACGTCCATTATACCGACTGGAAACTTGTAGTCTTTCCTTATCTTCTTGTTGATGAGTAGTTTTCCCTCGTTGAGCACTTGTTTTATCTCATGTTTAGTCTTTAATGATTTTAGGATGTTTCTGAGTATAAGGCTTAATGTTATTGAATCGTTTAAAGCGTGAGGGCCAGGATGTGGTTTGGCTATCCACTTAACTCCTTTTTTCCTTACTATAGGCCAGGATGTTGGAGCGTTCAGCATTGATAAGTGTCTTTTTACCATTTTACTTTTCTCCTTTTGCTTTTCTTTCAAGCACTTCTTTCCTTCTCTTATCTTCCATGTTGAGCTCTGTTATCATAAGGTTTGAAGGGTGTATTGGGAATGGCAGCTTTGACCCGTCTTTTTTGATATGCTCTATGCCTTCGATGTATATCCTTACTTTTTTGAGGTCTACTCTCGTTACTTTTCCGCTTTTCTTCCTGAATTGACCTCTTAAGACTTTCACCCTGTCTCCTTTTTTTAAAGATATGCTCCTTTTGGAGTGTTTTTTTCTCAAGTCTTTTGATAATAATGATGATACTAGGTTCTTTCTCAGGTGTAGCGGCAGGTTGTAAAAGTACTTCCTCTGCTTCTTCGGGCTTTTGCTCGACTTCCAGGTTTTAGACCATTTGTTGCTCATATTACACCACTATCTTCGCGACTTTTCCTAGAGGCGCCCATCTTAGGACTGCTTCTTTGGCTATCGCTCCCTTGAATATCGTCCCTTTCGGGTTTCCTTTCTCGTCTTTCAGTACGACTGCTGCGTTGTCTTCGAATTTTATCCTCGTGCCGTCGAATCTCCTGTATTCTTTTCTCTGCCTTACTATGACTGCGTATACTACCTGTTTTCTCATGTCCGGCCTTCCGGACGTTACTGATGCGAGTATCAAATCTCCGACGCCTGCTGACGGGTACCTGTTCTTGACAGTCTTGCATCCTACTACTGATATCAGCTTAAGGGTCTTGGCTCCTGAATTATCGCATGCGTCTATTTCGCTTCTGTGTTGCAATCCTTTCGTGATGCTAGCCGGTATCGCTTTCATTCTTTATGACCTCTATTATTACGAAGTTCTTCGTCTTGCTTATAGGTCTTGACTCCATTATTTTTACTTCATCGCCCACTTGGGCTTTTAAGCATTCAGGGTTATGAGCTTTCATCCTAGTCCTTCTCTTTTCGAAACGCTCATATTTAGGGATGTAGAAAAGCCTAGGCCATTCTACCGTGACCGTCTTGTGCATGCCGCTCTTTATGACCTTACCTGTGAATGTCCTACCTCTTACTTTGAGGCTTCCGTGAAAAGGGCAGTGCCTGTCTTTGCAAGCAGCCTTTGGTTCTGGTACTTTCAACCCAACGTTTTTTGCGTTCATTTTGTTCTCCTTATCTTCTTAAGCCTGTCTTCCGGCCTTCTGACGAGCACCTTCCCATCAATCTGGAAGGTCTGGCCTTGGAACAGGATTTTGAGCGTTACCTGTGATTTGACCACCCTTTTTACCATGCCGTCCGACTCTATGGCCAGCATGTTCTTGGTTTCGTCTACAATCAAACCCTTCATTCCGATGAGGGATTTGTTCTCCGCATCGACTATTTCCGCTTCCAATCCGATAAGCTCTGACCTTACGATATCTATCGGTTGGATCTTCATTTTTAGCCGATTTTGACCGTGTCCTGTGAAAATCCGAGTTGTATCAGCAAGTTTTTCGCCTTTTGCGCGTGGTCGCCTTGAAGCTCTATCTTGCCTTCTTTGACGGTTCCGCCGCATGCGAGTTTGTTCTTGAGTTTTTTCGAAAGCTCTTTGATGTCGATGTCTTTTTCGTCTATGCCTTCGATTGTCGTTATTATCTTGCCGAACTTCCTCTTCTCAACTTTGATTTTTATCTGCTGGTCCTTCTTAGCGATGGTTTCACAGACACAAAGCTCTTTTGGGAGTCCGCATTTTGGACAAACTCCATTCATTGCTTTTTAGTAGCCTCCTTGGTTTTTTCAACTGGTTTTGCTGTTTTCTTCTCATCTGTTTTTTGTTGTTTCTTTATACTTATGACAGTGATTATCCTCGCGATTGTCTTTTTGACTTCTTTCACCCTTCCAGGGTTTTCTGGTATGGTGCCTGTTGATATCTGGGTGTTTATCTTCATCAGTTCCTTTTTCAGGTCTGACATCTTCTCGTTGAGCTGCTCAACGTTCATGTTTTTGAAATCGCTTCTTGAGATTATTGCCATTTTTATTTCTCTTCTTCCTGCTCGACAGGCTCTACCAATGGTTCTGCTTTCGCCTGTTTCTTCTTAGGCGCTCTCGGAGATTTTTTCGCGGCCTGCTTCTTCTCAGCTTCAGGCGCTTTTTCCGTTTCTGCCTTGATGGCCTCTTTCAGGTCTTTCGGAGCTTCTTTTAGTTGCTCCAGTTTTATCTCCGGCTCTTTCTTCTCTTTTGATTTGATGCTTATATGGTCTGGCAGAGTGATATGCGGGGGGAGTATTGACACTTTGACTCCGATTATCCCTGTTTTCAGCTTAGCTACTACTTTGGCATGCAGCATGTAGTTCTCTGCTATGTCCCCTGATTTTTTCAGGTGACCTAGCGAAAATCTCCAGCTCTTCGCCCTTGAGCTTGGGACCTTTCCGCTTATGATAACTTCTGCCCCTAACGCTCCTGCCTCAACCATTTTTGTGAGCATGTTGTGTCCTATGAATTTGAACCTTTTAGTTCCGAACCTTTCGAATGAGTTTACTATCTGGTCCGCTACTGACCAAGGGTCGAGTAATGGGTGTTCTACTTCTCCGATTTCTATCTGAGGGTTTTCCATATTGAATCTTTTTTTCAGGACAGCTGTGAGCTTTTTTACATTCTCTCCTTTTCTTCCTACGATCAGCCCA
>VGLX01000169.1 GCA_016866645.1 Candidatus Woesearchaeota archaeon
TATCCGCCAATCTTCTTACACTCCAATGAGTTGCACCTTTCGGAGGTTTGCATGCAACTTCAACAACCTTCAAAATTTGATTATGAGTCAATCTTTTTGGCCTTCCTCTTCCAACTTTGTCTTTTAATCCAACTATACCATATTTTGCATACCTGTTCCTCCACTTGCTAACAGAAACAAATGATAACCCTACTTTTAAAGAAATATCCTCATTGGAAAGCCCTTTTTCGGCTAAGAGAATTACTTTTGCCCTTTGAACAAAACGATACTGCATATGGGGCTTGGTGTTTTCGATTAACAAATTCCTTTCTTCATTTGTCAACTTGATGCATACCGCCCCTTTTGGCATACACTATATAAGAATCAAAGGTATTTAAAGTTATTTAACGGACATTATACTAGATACCATAACATACACCAAACCATCCAATGGAACACTAATCATACAAGAAAAAGACCATCAAAAAGTAATCAAACTCCTAAAAAAACACAATACAGAAATAAAAATGTACAACATACAAATCAACAAAACAGAATTAAAAAAGTAAAAGGTCATCTACTGTTGCATAACACAAAAGCTTTTAAATAAAAACTGAACAATAATACTCAAGACTGAAAGGGGACTGATTAAAAATGGGGGAAATGCCCAAGCACATCTTTAGAGAGTACGACATAAGAGGGCTTGTCGATAAAGACCTGACCGAAGACCGAATAGAAAAGATAGGCCAGGCTTACGGTTCTATCATCCAAGGCAACGTCGTCATAGGCAGAGATGTCAGGGAAAGTTCTGAAAAATATTCGAAAGCCTTGATAAAAGGCATAAGGTCTACAGGCTGTAATGTAATAGACATCGGACTCTCCACCACACCGTTGTTATACTTCTCGATACACCAGTACAAACAAGCAGGCGGAGTAATGATCACAGGAAGCCACAACCCAATAGAGTTCAACGGCTTGAAGCTTTGCAAAGGGCTGCTCAGTATGCACGGCGAGCAGATACAGCACATAAGGGAATTCTTAGAAAAAGGAGACTTCAAGCAAGGAACAGGAAAACTGTCCAAGAAAAACCCATTAAGAGGCTATCATGCTTTCATCAAGAAGCAAGTAAAGCTTGACAAGAAGCTAAAAGTAGTAATCGACGCCGGCAACGGGACAGGCGGATTAACATCCTTGAAACTGCTAAAAGACCTAGGATGTGAGGTCATACCATTATACTGTGAGCCTGACGGAAAATTCCCAAACCACCTCCCAGACCCTACGGTAGAGAAGTACGTCCAAGACCTTATCAAAAAAGTGAAAGAGGAAAAAGCAGACGTAGGAATAGGATATGACGGAGACGCTGACAGGATAGGAGTCATAGACGAGAAAGGAGGGATAATCTGGGGAGACAGGCTGATGATGCTCTACTCTGAAGAATTACAAAAGAGAAAACCAGGATCAAAAGTAGTTTTCGACGTCAAATGCTCACACCTATTAGGAGAATCGATAAAACAGCAGGGCGGAATTCCGATAATGTGGAAGACAGGACACTCCCTGCTCAAAGCGAAGATGCATGAAGAGCATGCTGAGATAGCTGGTGAGATGTCTGGGCATATATTCTTCAAAGACCGCTTCCTAGGATTCGACGACGCTGTGTACGCGTCCTGCAGGTTCTTAGAAATCTTAAGCAATTCCGGAAAGAAGGCATCACAACTCTTAGACCACGTCCCAAAGACTTACTATACCCCTGAGATAAGGGTGGACTGCCCTGAAGAGAAAAAGTTTCGCATTCCTGAAGAACTGAAAAAGGACTTAGGGAACAAGTTTGACATCTATGGCCTAGATGGCGCCAGAATACAACTTGAAGACGGTTGGGGTTTGGTCAGAGCATCAAACACCCAACCCGTCTTGGTTTTACGCTTCGAAGCAGAAACCCAAGAAAGGCTTGAATGGATAAAGAAATTCGTAGAAGACAAAGTTGAAGAGATAAAAGCAAGAATCTAAAAAGTTATATTCTTATGATTTTGTAGTCTAAAGATGACCTGCTAAGCTTAGAAAAACTTGTTAGGTGCCCCAAAGGGGAGATGTGATTAGCCTCTTTAAAAACGTCCTTCTTCATCTGTTTAACAACCAGGTCATACGCTGCTTTATCAACACAGGCTATACCCTCAGACATTAAATAACCAACATCTGAAGACAACATAGGCCCAGGGTCTGCCATGCAATCACAAAGCTTGGTAACATCCTTAGCAACGTTTACGAAGAAAGATTTTTTGAAATTCTTCAGCGCAGCCAAAGCACCAGCAGACAATAAGTCATTAAACAAGGCCATCTTCGGCCTTATGGACTTCTGAGGGCATACTGCTGCGCAGTTGCTGCATCCGCAACACCAGTTCTTGTCAAAAAAAGGTCTTTTGCTATCGTCTTGTTTCAAAATTTTTTTAAAAAATGTTTTGTCTTTGTCGTATCTTATGTTATCAGTTGGGCAGTTTTTAGAGCATAAGCCGCAAAGAGTGCATCCTGAGATGTAAACAGGCTCTCCGCCTGCATGTATCATCCCTTTAGTTTCCTTAGTCAGGGCGCCCATGCCTAGATTCTTTATGCTTGCGCCGAAGCCAGAGCACATATGCCCTTTGACATGGCTCAGCACCAGGACGCCATCCGCTTCGACTAGGCCCTTACAGACCTGGAAGGTTATTTCTTTATCATCCACAAGTATTTTCTGTTCTTTATAATCATCGGAAACAACTACCGGACACCCGATTTTATCTTCGGTAAACCCATGCTTAGCTACGACGGTTAAGTACCCGTTTACAGAATTCCTTGGGCTGTCATAGACTACAGGGGAGTCGAACAAGAAAGGCTCAACACCTTTGTTTTTCAGAATATCGACGATTTTCTTAACAAAAGCAGGTTTTAAAAAATAATTATTTCCTGGCTCGCCCATGTGAAGCTTGATAGCCACACTTCCGTTTAATCGGTTTCCAATAACAGAACTGAATTTTTCCAAAAACTTTTCTTCATCCTGTGAAAAAAACACTTGAGTTACCATTTTTTAAAAATCATGACTAAAGAAACCCCAAACAGGGGGATAGCAAACCATTGTGTGATCGTTAGGCCATAAAAAGTAGGGTC
>VGLX01000170.1 GCA_016866645.1 Candidatus Woesearchaeota archaeon
AGGTCTAGCAGAAGAATACGGATTTGCTTATCTCAAAAAAACAGGACACCTTGAAGAATTCCAAAAACGTTTTGAAAAGTATGCGAGCAGCCAAAGAAAATCTATATTATATCCCGAGTCACGCAAATACAAAATCCCCTACAAGTCACTTGAGTACAGGATAGGCGGAGCATTATCATCAACGGTTACCACAACAGCAGCTATAGCAGCATACTACTCATCCAGCAAGCCTGTGAGCACGGATTTAGCTACGCTAGAAGCCCAGTCTTTCCTTTGTGTAGTCTCAATAATCTACTCCTACTTTATAGGGGGTATGCTTAGCTCCTGGTTATCGCACAAAATCAACAAGTCAAAGATGGAGAAGATCTATACACGTTTCACACTTGACGAAAAAGACGCCCTAAGATATGCCCTACTGGACGGTTTTTCATAAAATGAAACTGCCTGAAACTTTCATGCCCGAGAAGGACTTGGAAAAAAATATAGAAACATTGATGAAAACGAAAATCCCTTTGCCGCAACCCGCAACAGAAAACGATCATGTCAGGCTAGAGAATGTTTACTGCAAAGACAAAGACGGGAACGTATTTGAGCGTTATAACCGACTGTTCGTGAGGACGAGCCTCGCAACAACGAATAAGATTAGAGAATCTTGCTTCACGCTTCCTGGAGCAGTGTCTTTTTTCGAGAGGCAGAAAGGTGACGTTTTCCTTCCGAGCAACGCATTGACGTGCAGCATACTGGCCAAGCTTTACGAGCTCAGGCATTACGAAGAGATGGAAAGCCTGTTATTGCAATATTCAGGCCACAAAAAAGATGGCTGGCACTTGCAAAACACTTTGGTGGACTGGAACTGGCAGAAGATAATGCACTATCCAGGATATTATGAGATTCCAAAAAAGATTAAGAAACGAGACATTAACTATAAACGTGCATGCGCACCATTAGAATTCAACATCAAACATGGTGAAGATGCAAAGCTGGAATTCTTGCTAAGAGAGCCTAAAATGGCGGACTTCATCAAAGACCTTACCGGATTAGAAAACCCGGAAATATTAGTTGACATAGGGGATTATTTCAAAAAGCCCACAAGGGTATGGTTCCCTGATGAGAAGCATGAACAGCCAGAAAAGCCTTTCACAGTATGGATAGGGTGCAGGCATGACAACTTCGACATATTCCTCGCCAGCAAAGTGAACTATCCCGGACCTGCAAGAGGAGTGTATACTGGAATGGCTAAGAAGAAAAAATGAAGCTACCAAAAACATTCGTACCAGATCCTGAACGTTCAAAAAATAAGATTTACGAATTGTCTAAAAACTGTTGGAAGACGATTCCAAAGCTAGAAGACATTGATGAAGACATGACACTAGACGACAAGATAGTCATCCAGGCAAAAGGAATAGCAAGAAAACTAGGAAAAATCAAAGGCGAATCTTACGTTTTCACAGACAAAAAAAGCAGCCTTGTCATAAGCTACAACCCATCAGTAGCCCTCCAAGACATACAGCTGCTTGTTATCCAACACAAAAAAGGCTCATCTGAGACAGAAGACCTGTTCAGGTCTGTCAAGTGGAACGAGTACAGCAAAGAAGAGATAAGAATATACACTCCAGGCAACTGGCATATCGACCTAGACAGGCTTTACAAAAAGGCCCAAAAAAAATGAAACTGCCAAAAACGTTCATACCAAAAAACAACCTTGAAGAAAAGACGAATCAGCTATTAGAAAAACCGAAAAGTAAAAGCTTGAAAGTAACTGCTCAGTTCTATGAGGAGTTAAAAGCAGAGTTTCCAAACTTCACAGATTACTTATTCAGCCTTTATCCAGACTTAAAGCAAGATAAGATTACAGACAAAAAAGAAAAAACTACCAAGAAGCTTTACATAACCAATCAAAAGGCAACTTCCGCGTTCTTAGTTTGCAAGATAGAACCTTACGTTGAAAAACACGAAAATGACGTTTCAGAATACGGCTACAATATAAGAATCAAAGTCGAAAATGTTTGGCACCTGTTAAAATACAGAGAGGGCTACTACATTTTTGACAAACCCTCTTTATCAACTAAAAACCCTTTAAGATGTGACAAACACAAGGATATCCCATTCCCTTAAAAAAAATGAAACTGCCCAAGACATTCGTACCAGACAAGGACTTAGAAGACAAGACTAACAGCTTATTAGACGCTAAAGAGCCTTCAGCTGAGCAAGTATGGGAAGAAAAATACGGCCCACTATACGCCGAGCTTAAAAAAGAGTTCCCAAAATTTGCAGATTACTTGATTGCGCTATACCCATCAGTCGAGTTGTGCAAGGTAAAGAAGATGTCTACAGCGTTTCCGCCAGTCTCGGATAAGGATATTGAATGGCATTTCTTCGTAAAATCAAACAACCCGACGATAAAGGTGCGAGTAGGAAGATTACACAGCTACACAGAAGACCTCGGCGCAGACACTTCAGAATACGGCTACAAAGCAGAGCTCTTAGTATACGACGAAAAAAAGCATTTAACCTACAGGAAAGGCTATCACGCTTTTGACGGCATGGGCTTGATAATCTCAACTAACGATCCTAAACGAGTGGACAAACACACGGAGGTCCCCTTTCCATGAAACTTATCGAATGCGTACCGAACTTCAGCGAAGGAAGAGATAAATACAAGATAAAGAAGATAGCACAAGCCATATTATTAGAGGCTAAACTCTTAAACGTAGAATCAGACTATGACCATAACAGGACTGTAATGACATTCGCAGGAAAACCTGAACAAGTCTTGAAAGCAGCTTACAAAAGCATAGAAAAAGCTGCAGAACTTATAGACATGTCCAAACATAAAGGAGCACATCCGAGGATAGGCGCTGCAGACATAGTGCCGTTCATCCCTTTAGAAGGCGCTACGATGCAAGACTGCATAAAACTGGCCAATAAGTTAGGGAAAAAGGTTGGAAAGCTAGGCATACCAGTATACTTGTATGCAGAAGCTGCTAAGAAAGAAGAAAGAAAATCCCAGTCAAACATAAGGAAAGGCGAATATGAAGGCTTGGAGGAAAAGATGAAGCTGA
>VGLX01000171.1 GCA_016866645.1 Candidatus Woesearchaeota archaeon
GGCCAAGTCTGTTAGTGATGCTGGTTGGCGGAGGTTTCTGCAGTTTTTGTCTTACAAAGCGGAAGAGGCTGGTGGACGAATCGTAGAAGTCGATGCCAGGGGAACGTCACAGTATTGCATCTGTGGAAACCTGGTTGAGAAGTCGTTAGCAGTAAGAGATCATAAATGTGAAGAATGTGGTCGGATGATTGACAGGGATGTCATGTCAGCAATCATTATCAAAGCATCAGCTTTGGAAAATACCGTAGGGGCCGCGGGAATCAACGCCTGCAGAGATGCTCCGTTGGGAACGTCTGTGAAGCAAGAATGGACTGGCGACGCCCAAAACTTGGGATAGCCAGATGCCCCATCCGCTCAGCGGTGGGGAGGTTCACCATGTGTTATAACTGAAAAATATTTATATAGCACAAATCTAATTGATTATGAAGAAACTAGGCAAAAAAATAAGGTGTTAATAAATTGAAGCTTAAAGAATACGAAGGGAAAGAAATATTCCACAAGTATGGCGTTAAGACGCCTGATGGGTTCTTAATAACTAATCCTGACCAGATAAAAGAGCTAAAAGGAGAAGTAGTGCTTAAAGCACAGGTGCTTCACGGAGGAAGAGGCAAGGCAGGGCTTATACTTTTCGCGACTAATAAAGATGCTAAGAAAAAAGCTGAGCAGATATTTAAAAAAGGCGTCAAAGAAATCTTAGTGGAAGAAAAGCTGAAAGCAGATAAGGAGTATTACTTGTCAATAACCATCGACAGGTTTGATAAAAAGCCATTGCTCATGTTCTCAGCAGAAGGGGGAATAGACATAGAAGAGTTAGCTAAGAACCACCCGGAGAAGATAAAAAAATGTTATTTAGACGAGAACTTCAGCAGTAAGAAAGCTTCAGAAGACACTAAACTGCCGACAACACTGATAGAGCAGCTGTGCAGGGTGTTCAAAGAATGCGACGCTGAACTGGTAGAGATAAACCCATTAGCTCTGATAGGGGAAGATTTCATAGCTTTAGACTCAAAGGTGATAATCGATGATAACGCCTTGTTCAGGCACGAGTTCAAGAAAGACGAGACACTGACTGAGATAGAGAAAAAGGCGCAGCAGGCAGACCTGAGCTATGTGGAGCTTGATGGTAACATCGGCGTGATAGGCAACGGTGCAGGCCTTGTCATGGCGACCCTGGACGTGATAAACTATTACGGTGGCAAAGTCGCTAATTTCTTAGATGTGGGTGGAGGCGCTAATAAAGAGAAGATGGAGAAAGCGTTAGAGCTAGTCCTAGAGAAGAAGCCTAAAGGGGTGTTCATAAACATCTTCGGAGGGATAACAAGGTGCGACGAGATAGCACAGGGCCTGGTAGACTACAAAAACCAGCATAAGCTGACCATACCATTAGTGGTAAGGATGATAGGTACCAATGAGCACCAAGGAAGGGATACGCTTAAAAAGAACGGAATACACCCCATAGCATCAATGGAAGAAGGGGCTAAGAAGATAGTAAGCCTTGTTGGAAAATGAGCCTGCAAAGAATACTCGAAGAACAGTTCAAAAGGTACAAAGACGTACAGATACAAGATGTCTATAAACTATTATACCAAGCAGCTTTCGGGCCGGAGCATATGATCACCGATGGCACTGCTAAAAGGTTCTACGAAGAGTTTGAAAGAACAGAACCGAAAGAAGGCTTGCTTGTCGAGTGGATATCCCCTATAGACTATACATGCAGGATAAACCTTGGGCCTTACAAACTCCAAGGTGGAAGCAAAGAAGCCTTGTTTGAATGGTTCTACGAATCAGCCATTAGTAAGAAAAAGAGCATAGCAAGCTTTAACTTGATGTGGAATACTTTCAAAGAGTTGAATAAGGAGTTTAAGTATTTTAAGCTTAAAGATGTTGAGAAGTTCGAGAAGAAATACTTATGCCAAGACCCTCTGCCGGCAGTGCATCATTCTAAGAAGTATATGAAATCTAACAAGCCGAGCTATTTGGTAGTTGACTATCAGATAATGCTGGATGACTTTGATAAATAAAGTGAGTGGTGAATGATAAAGAACCATAAAATCCTAGCCAGTACAGGGGCTAGGGAGAAAGTACTAAGCATCTTGGAAAAAGGGGTTGAGGCTGCGCTTCCAGAGAACGTCGTTAAGAACAGCGTCAAGCTCAAAAACGGGATTCTTACAATACTCGACAAAGAGTTCAAGCTCAAGGAGTACAAGAACGTTTTCGTCATCGGTGGAGGGAAAGCCTCTTATAAGATGGCTGAAGCGCTGAACCGCATCATCGGCGAGAGGATAAGTTACGGTTATGTGAACTCTACGGCTAACGCTAAAGTCGGAAAGATAACCATCAACAAAGCAGGACATCCGAAGCCTGATGACAAGGGGGTGTTAGGCGTCAAGAAGATGCTGTCAATAAACCCTTCAAAAGATGACATGGCAATATGTTTGATATCCGGCGGTGGATCAGCGATGATGCCTCTTCCTGTCAAGAGTATAAGCCTAGAGGACTTGAGGAAGACTAATGGTCTATTGCTAAAAGCAGGCGCAACGATATTTGAGGTAAATACTGTGAGGAAGCACTTATCGCAGATAAGCGGAGGAAGGCTAGCAGCAGAACTTTATCCTGCTACGGTCATATCGCTGATAATCTCTGATGTTATGGGTGATGAGTTGAGCGTGATAGCATCCGGTCCTACTGTCGCTGACAAGACATGCTTTAAGGATGCTATGATCATAATCGAGGACTATGGCATGGCTGATAAGGTCCCTAAAAGCGTGACAGAACACTTGCTGCTTGGCGTGGACGGAAAAGCTGAAGAGACTGTCAAAGAAGGCGACGAAAGGATCGGGAGGGTTTACAATTTTGTAATCGCGAATAATATTACTGCTTTAAAAGCTATGGAAGAAGAAGCACAAAATCAGGGCTTGAAACCTCAGATAGTAAACCCTGCTGTAAACGGAGAAGCGAGGGAAGCAGGTGTTGTTATAGCTGAGGAGGTCTTGAAAGCTAAGTCGGGAGCAGCGTTGATATTCGGC
>VGLX01000172.1 GCA_016866645.1 Candidatus Woesearchaeota archaeon
GACAGCAGCCATCCTCGGAAAAGAAGTCAAAGCAGATACGCTGATGATACTCACAGCAGTAGACAAAGTGTGCTTAAACTACGGGACTGATAAGCAGAAAACCTTAGACATCATAACCGTCAAAGACGCTAAAAAATATTTGAAGCAAGGCCAGTTCCCTGAAGGCAGCATGGGCCCAAAGATAGAAGCTGCGATAGATTTCTTAGAAGACGGCGGAAAAGAGGTTATCATCTGCGCTTTAGAAAAAGCAGATCAGGCTTTGAAAGGGAAAGCTGGTACAAAAATAATAAAATAATTATCTTTTCTTCAAGAAGTAAACTACGCTTAAAGTCAGCAACGCTAAGAATGCTAGGAACAAGAAGCTGCTGAGAAGGCTTGACTCGCCAGCAATTCCTACAACCGCTCCTGTTATTGATGAGAAGAACGGCTTAGGGGTTATAGTCACTGATACGCTCTTAGTCTCGCCGTCCTGCACCAGGTCATTAGGCGTGACTTCGCAGGTTATCACGTCGCCCCTATCGAATAATTCTGGATTTAACACACTACTCTCTTCACCTTGGATCAAAACACTATTCTTATACCATTTGTAATCGGCTTTAGCGCTTTCTGTCTCATCTTTGATTGTAGGCTCGCATCTTAACGGCTCGCCTTCGTAAGGCTCAGAAGTCTGCAAGTTCACGATTTCAGGAGGGTCATTGATTACTGTAACATATACCTTCCCAGTCTCAGTGTCGCTGGCTAATGCTATGCTGACAGACAAGATGAGAATCAAAGCGTATGCGGCTAGTTTCATTGTAACAGTTTTTCTATGCTCTCCTTGTCGGGCTTCACGATGCCTTTCTCGGTTATTATTCCTGTTATGTACTTTGCGGGCGTGACGTCAAAAGCGTAGTTCAATGCGTGGCTTTCTTTTGGTGATATCCTGACAGTTTCAACGCCCTTCGTGGTATCAGAATACCCCTGGATATATAAAACTTCTTTTTCATCCCTCTCCTCGATAGGTATGCCTTTGCCATTCTCGCATTTAAGGTCGAATGTTGACGTCGGAGCCGCTATGTAAAAGGGTATGTTGTTTTCTTTAGCTATGACCGCTTTCTCATAAGTCCCTATCTTGTTGGCTGTGTCGCCGTTAGCAGCGATCCTGTCAGCGCCGACTATTATTATGTCTACCTTGCCTAATTGCATGAGCCATCCTGAGGCGTTATCCGCGATTATCCTATGCTCTATCCCGTTCTGGCCTAGCTCCCATGCTGTGAGGTTGGCCCCCTGTAGCCTAGGTCTTGTCTCGTCAGAATAAACAAATATCTTTTTGCCTTTCTCTTTAGCTATGTATACTGGCGATAATGCTGAGCCGTAATCCGTGAACGCTAGCCAGCCAGCGTTGCAATGGGTTAAGAGGTTGCAGCCGTCTTTTAACAATGGCTCTCCGTATTCTCCGATTTTTTTGCATGCGTTTGCGTCTTCATCGGCTAATGTTTGCGCCAGCCTCTTGGCTGAGAACTTGGCCCCCATGATAGTGGGGTGTGATTTGACTTTGTTTAGCACTTTTTCAACAGCATAGAAAAGGTTTTGTGCAGTAGGCCTGGTGGCTTTTACGAAATCTGCTGCTTCTTGTACGTATTTCTGTAATGATTCTGTAGTGTCATACGGGGCTTCCAAGGCCGCTTGTGCTATCGCGAATCCGGCAGTGACCCCTATCGCGCCTGCTCCTCTGACGTTCATGTTCCTTATTGCTTCTGCAGTCTCTTTATAGTTCTTAAGCGTGAGTATCTCGAACTTGTGGGGCAGCTTGGGCTGGTCTATCATCTTGACAATGTCATTTTCCATCCATACTGTCCTGAAATGCTCGACCTTACCTTCAAGTTTTACTTTCATCAATCAAAGCCTCCGAGTTGTTCAACAATCTTGACCAGTTGTTTAGGATTATTGATGATTTTATAAGGCTTAGCGTTCGCCAGGTTCTCTTTAGTCTCGAAACCCCAAGTTACTGCGACGACTTTCACCTCTCGTTCAGTATTAACGTCTTTTCTTCTAAGGTTCCTGCACGCTTCGATGTCTTCTAAAGTGTCACCTACGTGCAAAGCCTCTTCATGGTCTACTCCTAATAAGTCCAAAGCCCATTCTATAGAATAAGTGTTCGGCTTAACAAGCGGTCTCAGATTATCACCGTCTATTACCCCTGGAAGGTTATCCCTAGTTATTATCGTGTCAAAGCATCTGATTAATCCTGATTCGCGAAGCTGAATTTCAAAGCTGGGCCACATGTTAGAAGTATTCAGCAACATCCTTAATCCACGAGGCTTTCCCGGCTTAGGCCGAGACTTGTCGTATATCTTGAAGATAGCTTCATCCATCCCTTTGATTATTTTTGCAGGGTTATCAGCTCTCCAAGCGTTGAAATTTTCCCATAAGAAGTCTTTTTCTTGATCGTAGTCTATTCCGAATATTTCGTATATTCCGTTAAGGCCTTTAGTCCTGTGGCTGGAATTGTAGTCTTTAAGGAATTGTTCAGAGCAGTTCTCGTAAGGGAACGGCTTTTTGTAAAGGTCAACAACACAATGCTTCAGCCATTCGAAAGAGCTGCTCACAGAATCGAGTATAGTCCCGTCAGAATCGAAGATTAACCCGTAGAGCTTCTTTTTAGGCATAAGGGAAAAAAGATATTAAGCTGATTTATAAAACTATCTTAATCCAGGCACAGTTTAATTTTTGAGTGATTTTCTTGTTTTCGTGTTTGTTTTTTGGGAGTTTTAGGTTGATTTTTTTCTGATAAAACCGTGTGTTTTTGTTTTTTGTGTTGTTTTGTGTTTATAGGCTTTCTTCTGTTAGAATTTTTTGTTGAAAGGGTAGTTTTCTGTTTCAGGAAATCTTAACTTTTTTTAGAGGTAAGTTTTTTTTTAAGAGATTATTAGTAGGATTTTGTTTATTATTTCGGAGATTGTTTGTTTTGGTTTTGTGATGTCGTTTTTTCTTTTGTAGGCTGATAGTTT
>VGLX01000173.1 GCA_016866645.1 Candidatus Woesearchaeota archaeon
CCTCTTCCGCAGAAGAAGGCCATTATATCACATACTTCGCAGAACGAAAAGATGTGATAGACAATAACTTCTTGTATGTGCCTAACATCGAGTCAAGATATAACGACATAACCCTGCTTTATACTACAATATCAGACAGTGAGGCTTTAGAGATAGCCCGCAAGTATGGCATAAACTGCATTTACTTGTCACAAAGGACTAAAGACATTTTCGGGATAAAGGAGTTAAAATATGCCACAAATGAGAAGTGTTTTAGAAAAGTTGCAAGCTCTGGAGCAGTCGAAGCTTACAAGATACGCTGTTAAGCTGGTACTGACCGCGTTGACGCTCTTGATTTTAGCGTGGCCGCATTTCAGGAGGCCTGCCTCTCTTTTCATAAGCGGCAAAGAGCCTTACCATCACTTGATAACCGGCCCTGTTTCGATGGTATTATCATTCTTGAACCACTATACCGGGGCGGACATTGTGCTGTTGTCTAACATACTCCCGATGGTCCTAGGTGTGTTGACTATGCTGCTGTTTTACAACCTGTTAAGGAAGTATGGCTTAGATTATAGCCTAGTGCTAATATCTACTGCTGCGCTGATAATATCGCCTAGTTTCATCTTCCTGTTCGGCACTTTGAACACTTATGCTTTCACAGCTTTCATTTTCTTACTAACCCTCAACCTGTTCACTGAGAAAAGAGAAGTCTTGGGTGTGATGATGATTTACTTAGTGCCATTCTTCGGACCAATCTCAGCGATTCTTGCTTTGCTGCTTCTATTAGTGTATTCATTGAAGAATGAGCGGTTCAGGCTTTTCTTAGCTGCGCTCCCTTCTGCAGCTATACTATACTTCGCACCTGTAGGAATCTTGCCAGCTTATAACAACGTGGCAATATCTGATTTCGGAGGGCATTACGGCTTAGGGCTGTTCACGATTTTATTATCATTTTTCGGGCTTAGGCAGTTATGGGAGAAGAAGTACAAATACTTGTTCATCTATATCACAGTAGTCTTTGTAGGCGCCTTCTTCTTCCTTGACGTGAGAGTGTTATCTTACCTTAATTTTCTGCTAGCTGCACTGACTGCTTTAGGGCTGGTTAGGCTTGCGAAGATGGAATGGAAGAGCGGACTGATAAAGCAATTAACAATACTCGTAATGATCTACGGCTTGATATTCTCGGGATTGTCTTACATCAACTTCACAAGTAAAGACTTACCGAATGAAGAGGTGCTTGACATGATCAGGCATTTGCAGACTCTGCCTGGCGGAAGGGTTTTCTCTGAAGCGTCAAGAGAGTACTGGGTCGAATATTCTGGGCATATGTTCGTAGCTGACCAAGCGCTTTTGCATTCTACCAAAATAGAGGATGCCATGATGCTGATAGAGTCTAAGAAAGTAAATTACTTATGGATTGATGAGGAGATGAAAGAGAACATCTGGGGCGGTGAAGAGAAAGAGCTCTTATTCCTCTTGGAGTACAGTAAGAATTTCAAGAAGAACAAGATAAATGATTATGTCACGCTTTGGGAAGTTGTAGAAGAATAGCAATGGCGGTAATGAGATGGAAGATGTTTTGATGTTTTTATGCGGAATCTTATTCTTGGTACTGTTCTCTTTCCTGATGTTCTTATTCACGGTATTCATGATATCATTGTTCAAGAAGAACGTGTTCCCCAATTTCGAGCCTAAAATCAGCGTAGTGATACCTGCATATAACGAGGCGGATCATATCAGGGAATGCTTGGACTCGGTTGTCAAAGCTGACTACCCTAAGGGTAAGGTTGAGCTCATAGTCGTAGATGACGGGTCGACAGACGGAACTTTGGGAATATTGAAGTCTTATAAACGCGTTAAGGTTTTGAAGCAGAAGCATCTCGGAAAAGTAGAAGCGTTAAACCTTGGAGCTAAGAAGTCATCTCACGAGTTCATAGTTACGATAGACGCGGACAGCACGGTTGATGAGGACTTTTTTAAAGAGATCGTGAAGCCATTCTCCGACAGCACAGTCGGCGCGACTACCGGCAATAGCAAAGTCAAGAACAAAGACACTTTCCTAGGCAGCTTCCAGAACATAGAGTACCATTTTAACAACATGATAAGGCACAGCTTCTCGACAGCTTTCAAGAACGGCATATGGTTCTTCGGAGCATTAGCGTGCTACAGGAAATCGGCATTGAACAAAGTGGGGTTCTTCAAGAAGGACACTTTGTCAGAAGATATTGATGTGTCTTTGGAACTTAAAAACATGGGATATAAGATCATGAACCTCGCTTCAGCAGGCGGGACAACCGTCGCTCCGACCGCTCTGAGAGAGCTTTACTCGCAACGGTCGAGGTGGTGGACCGGGGTCTTGCAAGCCTTGTTCAAGCATAAGAGCATGTTCTCCTTAAGGTCTTGCCCGTCGATAATTTTCTTGTTCATCAATCATCTGTGGTGGACTTTTTACGCTTTCTTGTCGTTCCCGGTCATAGCTTACCAGGTGGCGTATTGGTTGCCTTCGAATTCCGGAAGCTTCGCAAGCCTTTTCGGTTACCTGTTCAGATGGTTCAGCCTTTCAGGCCCAATTTATGTGGTATATAAAATCCCTGATTGGGGGCTGTCATTCTACAGCTTTTTCGGAGTCATGTCCGGGATTATAAGCACTGTAATGATACTTTTTGCTATCAAGCTTTTCAAAGACAAACTGACTTTTAGGAACGCTTTCGCTATTTTCTTTTTCTTCCCGTATACTATAATACTCAACATAATCACGGTTATCAGCATAGTAAAGTTCAGGTTGAGGAAGAGCTTCCACTTCATAAGCTAGTAGTTTGGTAAAAATTTATAAACACGTATGATTTTTCTGTCTTATGGCTTTTTTGCTGAAAAAAAGTTTTTACAAGAAAAACTGTTGCTTAATCTTGATACTCGCTTTAGCACTAGCTTTAAGGCTGACATTTTTTGACACATCCTACATCTTTTGGGACGAATCTGTCTACCTTATGGGCGGGAAAG
>VGLX01000174.1 GCA_016866645.1 Candidatus Woesearchaeota archaeon
CCCGATTATGAAAACAGCGCCGTGCTTCTCAGCAATCTTATCTTCCCTCTCTCTTGGGCTCAGCTTAGGGTAAATCTCTTCCAGCTCTTCAGAATGTATGAAGAATATATCTTTAGGAAGCTTGTGTTTGAGTTTAGGGAATTCTTTTTCAACAACGCTTTCAGTCTCGACTATGGCCTGGTATATCGTTCTTACTATTTTTTTCAAGAATGTTAAGCTTCTTTGCTTCTTAGTTATGACTTTCTCCCAGTCCCACTGGTCCACGTATATGCTGTGCGCTTCGTCAACTTCTTCGTCCTTTCTTATAGCGTCCATGTCGGTGTATAATCCTGTTCCGATTTCGAATGAGAATTTGCCAAGCGCATGTCTCTTCCACTTTGCCAGGCTGTGGACTACTTCTATGTGCCCCATCTTTGTGTGGAAGCTCACAGGTATTTGTGTTCCTGCCAGGTCGTCTTGTAGCCCGGGTCCTACTTTTAGGAATCTTGGTGCTGTGACCCTTTGGAGCTTCAGCTTCTTAGCAAGCTTCCTTTCGAAAGAGTCTTTGACTACCTTGATAGCTCGTTGCGTTTCGAACAAGTCCAGCTTGGGCTTGTAACCTTCAGGTATTATTGTTTTCTTCATCTTAATGGAATTTTTTGGATTATCTTGTAGTCTGCTGGCACGTCGGTTGCTGTCACGTCATACACTGCGAAAAGCTTCGCTTCTCCTATAGGCTTGATTTTTTCTTTCATCTTTAAGCGTATCGTTTCTAGATCAGTGAGCCCTAGTTTTGATACTAAGTCTGTTATCCGGAACATATAGCTCTTGTATTTCTTGCCATGTTCTGTTCCGCCTTCTACAGTCCCTTCGAAAGGGCTAAGGCATAAACTGCCTGATCCGATGCCTTCACATCGGCTAACCGCGTAAACTCCTTCTTCAAGTATAGGTTTTATTTCGAGCATTTGTTCAAGCTTTGAAAGCATTGGCTCTTCGCTTACCTTTTCATGAATACCCACTTGCGCAAAATATTCTTGTTTCATTTTGGTAACCTCCGTTGGTTGATATCCTCTACTATACCCCTACTTCTTTATATACTTATCCCATAAAAATTAGAAAAAACTGCTAAAAATAGCAATATTTAAATATTAGCTGGAACATATGTTCCATTATGGTTTATAACATGGATGATAAAGACTGGAAGATAATCGGCATACTCAAAGAGCACGGAGACTATACCACCAGGCAGATCGCCAAGAAAACTTTGTTACCTCCGACAACGATACACAACCGCATAAAAAAACTCAAAGAAGAAGGTATCATAAAAAAATTTACAATCGAATTGGACAATTCTAAAATCGGTAAGAGCTTTGTAGCCTACATAATGGTCTCCGCAAGCTTAGCTGTGCTTAAACAGAAGCACAAAACACAATATGACCTAGCTGATGAGATAAGGAAACTTGCATTCGTAGAAAGAGCCGATATAGTATCAGGAGGCACAGACCTCATAGTAGTCATAAGAGTAAAAGACGTAGAAGAGTTCGACAAAATACTTCTAGGAAAACTGCAGATTATAGAAGGAATAGAAAAGACACAATCGTTAATAGTAATACACGAGCATAAATAAACTATTAGAAACCTTTTTAAACATCTGTTATGATTTAGTATTCAACATTTGCCTCGGTAGCTCAGCCTGGCAGAGCATCTGACTGTTAATCAGGTGGTCGCAAGTTCAAATCTTGCCCGGGTCTTGTTGGAAACAACAAGCGGGAAGCGTTAGATTTGAAAGCCTCTCTGCCGGGGATTTATTTTATTCGAATACCCCGTCAGCTTGCTGCGGGGATGAATTGTTGGGAGGGGTATTTTTTCTTCGAAAATTTTCTCTTGGTTTTAGAAGAACAACTAGCCATTTCGGAAAATATTCATTGTTTTTATCGTCGATAAACGCTTAGGTACTGGACAACTGGACAAGTGTGTGCCGAGTATTTAAAAACAAGAAAAGTTCTCTTTTTTAGATTATGAAAAAACTGGTGAACCGCACTTACAAATTCAGGATTTTCCCTTCTAGAACCGTTGCTAAGAAATTGGAAAAGACTCTTGATGCTTGCAGGTTCTTGTATAACTCTGAGCTTGAATATGAGAAGCAAGCGTACTTTTTTAATAAAGAGTTTGTGAGCAAGGTCGAGCTGAATAATTTGATCCCTAGCTGGAAAGCTGTCAATCATGGTCTGAAGAAGGTTCATTCTCAGGTTTTGCAGAACGTCAGCGATAGGTTGGTTAAGTCTTTTGAGGGATTTTTTGGAAGAATAAAGCATGGTGAGAAAGCCGGCTTTCCAAGATTCAAATCAAGAGAGAGGTATGATAGTTTTACTTATCCCCAGTCTGGTTTTAAAGTTGAAAAGAATAAACTGAAATTGTCAAAGATAGGTTTGATGAATGTTAAACTGCATAGGAAGATTGAGGGTAAGATTAAGACTTTGACTGTTAATAAGGGTTCTACTGGGAAGTGGTTTGCTTGTTTTTCTGTTGTGAAAGGAATCGGCGTTAAGCAGAAATGTCTTGGTAAGCCTGTTGGTATTGATGTTGGTCTTAACAGTTTTTATGCTGACAGCGAGGGGAATAAGGTTGAGAATCCTCGATGGTTGAGGAAGTCTGAAGAGAGATTAAAGTTTTTACAGAGGCAGCATTCTAAAAAGATTAAAGGGAGCAAGAATAGGGGGAAATCTAGGTTGATGATTGCGAAGTTGCATGAGAAGATTGTTAATCAAAGAAATGACTTCTTACATAAAGAGTCTAGAAAGCTAGTGAACAATTATTCTTTGATTGCTGTTGAGAAATTATTGATCAAGAGTATGGTTAAGAATCGTTACTTGGCCAAGTCTGTTAGTGATGCTGGTTGGCGGAGGTTTCTGCAGTTTTTGTCTTACAAAGCGGAAGAGGCTGGTGGACGAATCGTAGAAGTCGATGCTA
>VGLX01000175.1 GCA_016866645.1 Candidatus Woesearchaeota archaeon
TCTAGAACATGAAGGTCAAAACAATAAACCTCACCATCAATCATCCCGTAATTCTCTGGAAGGGCCGTGTCTCCGCTTAGTTCTGACTCGTCAACTCCTAAAACTTTAGACGCTTTCTTCCGGAGACCAGATATTCTCTCTTCAAGTTTAGGATACCATTCTGGAAAGTCCAGCTTAGGCATGAGCGCCATAACAGTTAGCACGTCAAGGTCGTCTCTAGCGATGAGGAACTGTGTGTTCGGCGGATAAAACCCTGCTTCGACCAGGTCTTGGTATTTTCTAGCAAAATGCTTAGCTTCTTCAAGCCCTTCTTTCTTGTCCAAAAAACCTAAGCTATAGTCTTGCTCTCTGTCGTAAAGATCTGAGAAAACTTTAAGATAATACTCTTTTTCTATGATATCAAAGTTCCCTGAGACAGAGCATTTCAAGATCAGTTCTTCTTTTACGGGTCTATTTTTCATTCTGGAAGAAAAGAATATAAGGGTACTATATAAAAATAACCTTTTACTCAACTTCTATATAGAAGTAGTAATTTGTAGCGCTCGTATCACCAAGCCTTCCGTTCTCTAAAACCATCATCTGGAAGTCATGATTTCTAGCGTCAAAACCTAAGAGGTCTTGTTCTAAAAGTGCGGTGAATACTGTGTTATTCCCGTTAGGGTCCCATAGTAATACTTCTTCCCATTGGTTATTCGCTGCTTCGCCTGTGCTGCCGAACATCCTCGCGAAGGCGCACTCGCCTGAATCAAACATGTGGCTGCCTGTATAAAAAACATCATGTTGGTCTGACCCCTGTGTCATGTTAAAAGTCTCATCCACCCCATCAACATCAGTAGGATTCATGCCGAATTCGATTTCAAGGACAGAAGCGTTTTTTCCGCAAAGGTTCATTCCACCAGCAGTCGCTGTCTGGTCGCATGACCCATCAGTCCCAGTAGCAGTTAGGTTAAAACACTGTATGTTTGTCCATGTTACAGAGTTATTAGCAGCGTATACCTCGCCTTGAGGGTTAGTTACGTTCCAATTATACATTGTGTAATTACTCGAGTCTTCTAAGGTTATTACTCCGGTTACATTGCCCATATAACCCTGCCATGACTGTGTTACAGAATATCCTGAGATTATGACCTCTGTCACGTTTCCAGCAATTGCACCTATAGGCGAAGGTGCTGGTGCTATAGATGTTTCGCTCCGAACCTCACTAGGGGTTGCCCCAAAAGGCACAGCACCTGTAATCTTATTCTTTAAGTCAAATCTTACGAGTTTAAGTCCTACGATAAGAATTAAGAGTAAAAGGATTATAGATGCATCTAACCATACTCCTTGAAACCTCTTTTTCCTCCTATCCATTTCATACGTATTAATACGTTTTTTATATTAAAATCTTTCTGTAAACTAATCATGGGTTCCGTAACCAAGGGCCCTGACCTCCTTTGCTTCTATTTCTAGGCCTCCGTTATAAGTTTTTACCACACCTTGGACCTCGACAGACTCCCCCTTGTTAACATCGAAAGATTCATCATTAAAGATTATAACATCAATGAATCCGGTTTCATCCTTAAGCCTGAATGATACGCCTTGCTTTAAGTTCCTTATAGAGTAGATTTCGCCGCGCAACTTAACATCTTTCTCGACCAAACCTTCGTTTACATCAGAAATTGCTACTGTCGGAGGCTCAAGCTTCTCTGCGAATATGAATATGATTAAGATTCCGATTAAGCTGCAAATAACAGATATTTTAAGCAAAGTTTTGTCGTCCATAAGGATTCAGGTCAAACTTTCTGGTTTATAACGATTGCCTGACTAAAAGTGAAGGATTTCCGGTTCTTTCCAAAAGTTTTATAATCGCGAAAGTTTAATGATTTAGGTGACTCAATTATGGAAGTAGACGAACGATTAAACCTTATATCCGAAGTTGGTGAAGAAATAATATCCGAGGAAGAATTAAAGACACTTCTAGAAACAAAAAAACATCCTATAGCCTATGACGGTTTTGAGCCTTCTGGCAACGTACACATCGCCCAAGGCGTAATGAGAGCCATAAACATCAATAAACTGACTAAATCAGGCGTAAAGTTCAAGATGTTCGTAGCAGACTGGCACGCATGGGCCAATAATAAGATGGGCGGCGATTTGGAAAAGATACAGACTGTAGGAAATTACCTTATAGAAGTCTGGAGATCAACAGGAATGGACCTAGATAATGTCAAATTCGTATGGGCCAGCGAGCTTGTAAAAGATGAGGCCTACTGGGGAAAAGTGATGAAAGTATCCATAAACTCAACAGTTAAGAGAATCCTAAGATGCTCGCAGATAATGGGCCGAACTGAACAAGAAACCCAACAAGCCTCGCAAATCTTGTATCCTTGTATGCAATGCGCAGACATATTCCACCTAGAAGCGGACATATGCCAGCTAGGCATGGACCAAAGGAAAGTAAACATGCTAGCAAGAGAAATAGGAGAAAAACTCGGATACTGGAAACCGGTAATAGTGTCACACCATATGCTAATGGGCCTTGGGCAGCCACCAGCAACAGACCTAACAGGGGCTGAGAGGGGCATAGAGATGAAAATGTCCAAGTCAAAGCCGGAAACGGCTATCTTCATGACAGACTCAACAGAGGACATAAAGAGGAAAATAACAAACGCCTATTGCCCAGCTAAACAGATCACCGACAATCCGATACTTGAATACTCAAAATACATCCTATTTGAAAAATTCGATGAGATTAAAGTCGAAAGACCTTCAAAATTCGGAGGAGACGTTTCTTTCAAGTCCTACAACGAGCTCCAAAAAGCATACATGATGGGCGAACTGCACCCTTTAGACCTGAAAAAAACAGTCGGTGTTTATGTGGACAAGCTGATAGGACCTGTCAGAAGCCACTTCGAGAAAAACCAAAAAGCAAAAAACCTTCTTGAACAGGTAAAATCTTTTCAA
>VGLX01000176.1 GCA_016866645.1 Candidatus Woesearchaeota archaeon
TTACAGTTTCTGCGTCGATTATGTCTTTTTCTCTGATATACTGCCATAGCTCATGCTCCTCCCGGGATATATAGTTTTTTTTATACATATAATTCCTTATACTGATATTATCTATATAAATTTTTCTATCCGCCCTTCTTAGCGAAGAACAAGTAGTCCTTATGCACGCCCATCTTATTGATTGTCAAGTAAACGTCTGAGAAACCAGCGCTTGCCAGCTCTTTCTTAATATCCTCTACGTTGCCTCTTTGGTACACCTGCTCTAAGACTAAGTTATTATCCTCCGAGTCGAAAATTTTAACACTGATAATATCATGGCTAACCCGATCAATAGAAGTGTTGTACTTCTTGCCTTCGTGCTCGAACTTGCTGGTTATCGGGAACTTCTTGCTCTTCTTGGCCAAGTATTCTTCGAAATGCTCGAAGTTCATAACATCAAACACGAAATAACCTCCGGGCTTAAGATTCTTGAAAGCGGTGCTGAAGCATATCGTCTTCTGGTTCTTGTCGAAATTGTTCATGTACAAAGGGCTGGACACAGCGGTCACTAAGTCTACTTTGTCTTTCATCACGAAAAGGGTCATGTCGCCTACGGAGAAGCTTATCGTCTTGGATTTCTGTTTCGCTATGCCTATCATGCCTGGGCTGGCGTCAAGACCGAAACACTTCAAGCCTTTCTTCTCCATCTCTAATAACAAAGTTCCTGTGCCGCATCCCAAGTCTAGAATAGTTTTTGGTTTGAAACCTTTCTTCTCGAAATACTTGAAAATGAAGTCTATCAAAACAGTAACTGGAAACTCTTTTTGCAAGTAATCATACAAAGAAGCAACCCTAGCGTAATCATCCTTCATACATTACCAACCAGCATTCTTTCTCGTTCTTTATCGTCAAGAACCTTCCGAGGAAGTCTACCAGGCTTGAAGTCTCGACTTTCTTCTCAGCTTTCTCGTCAAAGTCCAGGCTCGAGTATTCTATCTTCCCGTAAAAAGCGCTGCTCCTGATGTTGGTTATAGTTGAGAGCTTCTCGCTTAGCACGTACTTGTCTCCTGATTTTACGAAGAACCCTTTGTCAGTCATGGACTTGATAGTCTCGTACAAGTCTGAAAATTGAAGTCCAGATTTTGAGAATATCTCTGCAGGCTTGAAAGCTTTAAGGTCTAATGCTATCTTCATGACCTTCTTCTGCTGAGGGCTCAGGCTTTCTATGTTCAGCCCTTTTAGCTGGACCCCTCTTCCGGATTCTAAGTCTGTAACTACCTGGCCATTGTTTAGATTGATTAGTATGTTGAAGTCGCCTTCCTGGTCAGAGCAGGATAACAAAACGCATGGTACCAGTGATGTCTTGATGTTGGTCTTGCCCATGAGCTTCAAATCTTTGAGGCTTACCTTCTGTTTGATAAGAGGGAGTAATTCTCCTTTAGGCTTGGTCGCTTCTGTCGCGAAATCTTTATCCTCTTCCTTGTCCTCGTCTAATATCTTGACTGCTGCTCCGCCGTGCTTGCTCCTCCTCGGCCTTATGTTCACGAAGACAGGTAGGTCAACGACTCCGGTGACTAATGCCGTGCCTATCATTATGTTCTTGATCTCTTTCTCAGTCTCGTCAGTTATCCCTTCGACAGAGCTGCTTATAGCCTTGACATCATTAGGGTTGGTGACTTTCAGGATTATCTGGGTGTTGACCTGTGATAATGCGTTCTTCTCCACCCTGCTAGGCCTTTGGCTTACCAAGCAGACCCCTAATCCGAACTTTCTTCCTTCTGAGAATACTTGCCTTAAGACTCCAGAACTTTTCGTCTCCCCATACGTCCTTTCCGGGATGAAATTATGGCCCTCCTCCAATACTAAGAAAAACGGAGGGATGTTGCCTTTCTTCCTCTCCATGAACATGTCCTTGACTATCTTGTAGACTACCACTTCTTGGACTTCAGGATTGACGCCTTTAAGGTTTATTATAGACGCTTTGCCCGCCTTGACAAGCTCAAATAAAGGAGTCGGAGCTTCTGAGAGCAGGCCTAGTTTCTTCACGTATTCTAGCAGGTTTATCAGCGTCCACTTTACGCTGCTGTCCTCGTTCTCTAATTGTATCATCAACTCGTCGAAGTCTGCCTTGTTCCCTAAAGTCTTCAAGGCGGAGTACATCACTCCTAATTGGGCGTTGCTTAGCTTCGCAGGAAGCATATGGATTAGTTCTTCAGGCGATAAGTTCCTGTTGCTGAGCTTCAAAGGCTTGCACTCAGGATTGGTCTGCACGTCAGGGCTGAACTCCTGGACTTGGTTTAAGTAGCCTTTCGGCTTAAGCCCTAGCTTTTTCAGCTTGTCGTTATCATCACCGTTAGGGAATTTTAGAGTAGAGTACTCTCCATGAGGGTCGATTATCACGATAGGGATGTTGTTCTCTAAGAGCTCTTCTAATAAGGCTCCCACGCAATAGCTCTTGCCTCCGCCCGATTTTGCGAGCACACAGACGTGCTTTGTAAGCAACTTATTAATATCCAGGAAGACTTGAACGTTCTCTCGTCCTTCTAAAGTCCCTATGAAAGCCGAGTTCTTAGCCTTGCCCAGGCCCAAAGTCTCTTTGACAAACTTGTCATCCGCGTACTGCACTTCAGTTCCAGGGGACAAAGGCGCGCCTAATCCGCGAAGCCTATGCTCCTCGTCACGATAGCCTATTACATTGCAGAATGCTAAGTTCTTATTGCTGTCCTCTTCAAGCTCAATCACCTGGCAGAGGATGTAATTGTTAGACTTGTCTAATACCTGCACGTACTCGAACTTGTCTACCTTTCCGCTTACTGAGAACTGGAAGTCAGTAGTTGAAGTCTTACCAACAATCTTGCCTAAAATCATAACGTAAGAATAAGTGAGGATATTTATTAAATATTATCATTGTGGCTTATTACCTAATCACTGATACAAACAATTC
>VGLX01000177.1 GCA_016866645.1 Candidatus Woesearchaeota archaeon
GAAACACCTCGCAAGCTTCATAGAGTCAAGCATTAATGATAAAGACAAGAAAGACCAGCACAGGTCATATCTGGAAAAAGAAAAGAACGAGCTGCTCTCATTTTGTGAAAAGACTAGGAAAGATATAGAGAGCCTTAAGCATGGCAAGAGGGCCGAGAAGCTAAACAGCCTAAGATCCAAAGAGGAAAACGCCTCTAAAAATCTGAAAGAGCTTGATAGCGAGATGGTCACTTTGTTCTCGCCTTTGCAGAAGGCCTTGAAGAAGTACAACAACATCCATTTCGTGAAAAAAGTCGACTCTTACGTAGAGAATCCTGTAACGACCTTGATAAGAGACTCCGAGCTTGAGATTCTCGTTTTTTTGAAAGATGTCAAGAAGATGGTCGACGAGGGCAAGATAGACCTGAAAGACGACAAGAAAAAGAAGATGGTGGAAAGCCTGGAAACGCTTAACGAGGCGTTCATAAAAGATTTCATAGCCAAGCGCTCTTCCATAAACGAAGAGCTGGAGAATATAAAAACTGACATCATGCTAGACACATTGTCAGATGAGATAAGACACCTGGAAGGGGAGCTTAACAAGACAAGCTTCAAAATACTCAACGCTGAAAGGGAGATAAGCAAAGTAAGGGATACTGACATCAATTCAGAGATAGCTAAGCTGGAGAAGATGATCAATGACTTATTAGGCAAGAAGGTGAAGATAGAGCATGCTATGGGTTGAGAAGTACAAGCCAAAAAGCCTGAAAGACGTCGAAGGGCAGGACCAAGCAGTCAACGAGCTGAGAAGATTCGTAGAAGGCTACAGGAAAGGCAAAGCCTTGCTGATCCATGGCAAGACCGGAGTTGGCAAGACATGCACTGTTTACGCCTTAGCCAAAGACCTGAACTTGGAAGTGATAGAGCTTAACGCTTCAGACTTCAGGGACAAGGAGAGCATCAACACGATAATAGGCCAGTCTTCCAAGCAGAAAAGCCTGTTCAACCGTAAAAAGCTTATACTGCTGGACGAGGTTGATTCTTTGTCAGGCCAGCAGGACAGGGGAGGGATCCAAGCATTGACTAGCATCATAGCCGAGAGCGAATTCCCGATGGTGCTGATAGCTGATGACATTTACGAGAGAAAAGTCGTTCCTCTCAGGAAGAGCTGCAAGATAGTGGAGTTCGCCACGCTAGATCCTTCAGCTGTGTTCAACATCCTGAAAAGGGTATGCCACAGCGAGAGCATAAAATATGATGAGAGCGTCTTGAAAGACCTGTCCCGGAGAGCAGGAGGCGATGCCAGGGCAGTCATCAATGATCTGCAGATCATCTGCGCTACCAAGAAGGTCCTTGAAAGCCTAGAGGAGCTGGGCGAGAGGGAGAAGAAAGAGTCCATACTGAACTCTTTGAAATTGATATTTAAGAGCAGGAACCCTGAGAACGTGCTGGGCGCTTTTGACAAGACAGACTTAGACCTTGACGAGTGCCTGTTATGGCTTGATGAGAACCTGCCCAGAGAATACGAAGGCGAGGACTTGTGCCAGGCTTATGATAAGATATCAAGGGCTGACGTCTTCCAAGGCAGGATCAGGAGGTGGCAGCATTGGAGGTTCTTAGTCTACGTCAGTGATCTGCTCACCGCAGGAGTTGCGCTTTCTAAGAAAGAGAAGAACAATAACGTCATACCTTACAAGCCCACTTCCAGGATTCTTAAGATTTGGAAAGCCAAGATGATGAACGCAAAGAAGCTAAGCATAGCCGAGAAAATAGCTGAGAACACGCATGTCTCAACAAGAAGGGCGCTTAACAGCACGCTGCCTTACCTGAGGCCGGTTTTCAGGCATAAGAAAGGCGGCGACATCATTGATGAGCTGAAGCTTAATGATGAAGAAGTCGAATGGCTGATGCGCTGATTCTAAGCAAATGTTTATAAAACGCCTGCTTAACCATTAGTCTGAACTAAGATGAGAATACCTCGGACGTTTTTACCAAAAAGTGAAAGTCTCGAAGAGAAGACTAAGAATTTGTTAAATAGTTCTGAAAAAAAAGTAAAAGGTGAATTTTACGACTTAGAATCATTAAAAAACGCTAAGACAAAAGAAGAAAAGAAAAACTTTCTAAAACTGTTCTCAACACAAATTCCTGAACTGTTCGAACAAGTAAAAGAAAAAATGATAAAAACAAATACTGATGAAGTTTACCTTGAAAAAGGAAAAATATCAGACGGATACAGCCCAAGGCTAGAGATAGGACTTGATAACCATTTAGAATTTCATCATCAAATTTATAGGGCAGACTTAGAAAACAAAGGACTTTACCGCTATAACGGGTATGTTATTGTTTACGAATACATAGAAACTTATCCTGATAAAGACAACGACTATTATAGCATATATTCAGGTGATATACTCAACCGTTCTTTTAAAACAGGAAAAGAAATGTATGAATGCGTCAAAGAGTTCCTTGAAAAATAAAGTTTTATAAAAAAACTGATTCTTAATAAGAGTTAATGCTGCTTAGAACACATTTGGCTTTCATAGATGATAGTAAAGAAGGTATAGAAAAAATGTCTCAACAAGAAGGGCGCTTAACAGCACGCTGCCTTACCTGAGGCCGGTTTTCAGGCATAAGAAAGGCGGAGACATCATTGATGAGCTGAAGCTTAATGATGAAGAAGTCGAATGGCTGATGCGCTGATTCTAAGCAAAGGTTTATAAAACACCTGCTTAACCCTTAGTCTGAACTAAGATGAGACCTGGAACGCCACCGCCGGTTTATGAAGACCCGGAAAACAATAAGGATTTGATGAGGCTCATAAGCATCTACGAGAAGCATTTTGATGATACAGAAGACAACCCCTTATTAAAAAAAACTGCTGAGAAGACGCTAAAAGCGTTAGGGA
>VGLX01000178.1 GCA_016866645.1 Candidatus Woesearchaeota archaeon
GACCGCGGGAATCAACGCTTGCAGAGATGCTCCGTTGGGAACGTCGATGAAGCAAGAATGGACTGGCAACGCCCAAAACTTGGGATAGCCAGATGCCCCATCCGCTCAGCGGTGGGGAGGTTCACTTGTTGGTTAGGGGCCAAAAGTTTTAAATAGTTCTTATTTATAACATATGTTATATGAAAAAACCATTTGTTCATAAAAAGTACCAATCGTTCCATATAGGAACCGCAACGCAGAGGGTGTTTGAAATATTGTTCAAGTACCCTGACAAGGAATTCAGCCTCAGCGACATAGCAAAGGAAGCGGGGGTGGCAAAGGCGAATATAGGAGCTATACTTGACAAGCTCCACAAAAATGGACTAATCGAGATTACAAAGCTCAGCAAGATATGGAGGATAAAGGCGAACCAAAGCAACTGGTATTTCATCAGGAGTAAAATAGTTTATAACCTCAATTTTGTCTATCAAAGCGGCCTTGTCGAGTTCCTCAATGACTATTTCAAGAACCCGAAGTCAGTCATATTATTCGGAAGCTTTAGGAGAGGGGAAGACATCTCAAGCTCAGACATCGACATAGCCATAGAAACCGAAGAGCATAGCGAGTACGAAACTGTAAGGCTAAAAGAATTAGAAGAGTTCGAAATATTGATAGGGCGGAAAATCCAGGTACACCTTTTCAACAAGGCAAACGTCAACATAAGCGTCTTTAATAACATAGCAAACGGCATACTATTGTCAGGGTTCTTGGAGGTCAGGTTATGAAGCAAGAGAACATCTCCGTATGGGTTAAGTCTGGGATTTTAAGGCTAAGGCAAGTTGATACCGAGAAGATAAGGTCTATGATCACCTCTGCGGAGGTCAACGCCCGCGTAGCTAAAAGCATAGCTTTGGACAAAAACAGCGCAACGCTCATCTTTAGGGAGATATACGAGTCCATAAGGCAGCTTGGCGACGCAGCATGGTGGCTGCAAGGGTATGAGCCGACAAACCATGAGATCAGCGTTGAAATACTCAAAGAAATGGAAATCAAAGAGAAGCTAAAACTTAACTTCCTTGACAGATTCAAAAAAATAAGGCATGATGCGAACTACAGGGGATTCATAGTCACGATACACCAGGCAGAAGAGATAATAGACTTCTGGAACAAGTGCGGGAAAGACATAATCAACAACCTGTCAAGCAGGATGAAGAAGAACTGACTTTATCGGTGAATTCTTACTTAACGAGAGCCTTAAAAAGTTTTATAAACAAATAGGGTTTTCATTAAAGGATAAGCAGGCAAAGCTTGTAAGATGCTTAGGGGTTTGAAACATGACTCCCTTGAGATTGTTCAACACTTTGGGAAGAGAGAAGCAAGACTTTAAGCCAATATCCGATAACAAAGTTGGGCTATATACATGCGGGCCAAACAAAAGGTTCCACTAAGAATCTTTTGGGCAATCCGTGTATTGGTACCAGCATATCGGTAACTTAAGGACTTACGTGTTCAATGATACTTTGAAACGAGTTCTTTTGTACAACGGCTACGAAGTCAAGCACGTGATGAATGTCACAGATGTAGGCCACCTTACTAGCGATGCTGATGAAGGCGAAGACAAGATGGAGAAAGCTGCCAAGATAGAGGGCAGGACAGCCAAAGAAATATCTGAGCATTACCTTGAAGCTTTCAGGCATGATTTCAAGAGGCTGAACATAATCGAGCCGAACATATGGTGCAAGGCCACGGATCATATCCAAGAGCAGATAGAGATGATCAGCGCCTTAGAAAGGAAGCAGTACACTTACAAGACCGAAGACGGGATATACTTCGACACCTCAAAGCTCAGGGAATATGGCACGCTCGCACAACTCAATAAGGAAGGGTTGGAAGCTGGCAAGAGGATAGAGATGGGTGAGAAGAAAGAGAAGACAGACTTCGCGCTCTGGAAGTTCTCAGAGAAGCCGGGCTTGAGGCAGCAGGAATGGGACTCGCCATGGGGCATCGGCTACCCGGGCTGGCATATCGAGTGCTCAGCAATGTCCTCGAAATATTTGGGCGAGCAGTTCGACATCCACACAGGAGGAGAAGACCACATACCCATACATCACACTAACGAGATAGCACAGAGCGAAACCGCATTCGGCAAGAAACCATGGGTCAACTACTGGCTGCACGGAGCATTCTTAACATTCAAAGGAGAGAAGATAAGCAAGAGCAAAGGCGGCCTTTACACAGTATCTGAGCTTGAGAAGCAAGGCTTCGAGCCGTTAAGCTACAGGTATTTCTGCCTAGGAACGCATTACAGGAAGCCATTAGCGTTCTCGCTGAAAGCATTAGAGGGCGCGCAGCACTCTTACCATAATCTGAAGAACAAAATCTTGGAATTATTAGAAGATGAGAAAGACAAGACTGAAAGCAGCGAGGTAAGGATAAGGGAGATTGAGGAAGAGTTCAACAAAGAAGTAAACGATGACCTGAACATGCCTAAAGCGTTGGCAGTCTTGTGGTCTTTGCTTAAAGAAGAAAGGATAAGCTCAAAAGATAAATACCGACTAGCGGTCAGGTTTGATGAAGTATTCGGGCTGAGGCTTAAGGAGCTGAAACGGGAGGAGAAGAAGATAAGTCATGGGATAGAGCACTTGATATCCGAGAGGGAGAAGGCTCGCAAAGATAAAGATTGGGCTAAGGCTGACGAGATACGCGACAAGCTAAGCAAGGAGGGTATAATAATAGAAGACACTCCTGAAGGCCCAAGATGGAAAAAGAAATGATAATCTTATGAAACGCCTGATAATAAACGGGGATGATTATGGATACAATCCTGAGAAAAGCGAAGGCATACTTAAAGCTCACACTGAAGGAATATTGACCAGCACTACTTTGATGGTAAACATAGTTTC
>VGLX01000179.1 GCA_016866645.1 Candidatus Woesearchaeota archaeon
TTTTTAGTTTTCTATCCGTCTGAAAGGTTTAGAGTAGCTAAGAAAGGCATAAACTACCAGGGATATGAACCCTAAAAGAGTAAATACCAAGCTGGTTCCTTTCTTCTGTCTAAAATCTTCCAGGATTAGTTGTGTTTTCTCAAGCTCGTTGATCTTATCATACACCTTGTCGATGTTGCTCATGTCCTGTTTAAGCGCGAGTATTTGTCCAGCGGTTTTTAGCTCTTTCTCGTTTTTAGCAGAGGTTACAGCCTTTTCGACTCTTGGATCAACTTCTGGTTTCATGAGTATGAAATAGCTTTTTATCCCAAGCATCCTCATAAGCCTTATAGCTCTTATAGCATTAGGCTTCTTGCCTACCGTATTATAAGCTGAGCTTAGGTAGAATTCTCCGTCACTTAGGAATATAGCTATTTTTCCTTTACCGAAGTCTTTACCCCTGAGTGATTTCGGAATCCAGATGTCTCCTTCATCGTCGCCTATCAAGGCTTCTTTGAGGCTCATGATCTCGCCAGCTGTCGGCCTTTCTTCTTTTGGTAAATAGTTTATGAACAGGTTTATCGTCAGCCAAACAGCTTCTGAAACTTCTGTCCCTGCGCCGACTTGCCCATCATTGACTTTGAGGAAGTTTATCCTTTTGTTTATTATCTCCATGTCGTTTGTGAAAGGGCATATCAGCTTGGCGTAGTCTGCGAAAGCGATTATTGCTAAGTAGTCGCTGGAGGGTTCTTTTGTGTTGTCAAATCTTAGTCCAGAAAACTTTTTGGCAGCGTCTAAAACTACGAAGTACTTCATCGGGCTTTTAGAATCATTAGGGTCTATGCTCGAGTACATGCTTCCGCTTAAGTCTTCGACTAAGACTATTAGTCTTGTCTCTTTGACCTCCCTGCTCTTCTCAACTGTCTGCAAAGGGTTAGCAATGGCTATTACAAAAAGTATTATTGTTAAGGCTTCTAAAACCTTGAGAAGGTTTCTTTTCATCCAAGAGGCTTGAGGGATTTTTGAAGTCAATCCTTTAAGGTTCGGGAAGCCTAACTGGTTCTTTTTCTTCCTTCTTAACAGTAACAAGGGCAGCAGTAAGAGAAGGAGCAGGAAGGCTTCCGGTCTTTGGAACATAATAGGAAGCCCTCCTTTTTTTAAGATTTTATGCAAGCTTAGATGTTAGTTGTTCTAACTCTAAGGTTAAGTTTTGGATTTGAGAATCTGATTCTTCCCTTGACATTATTTCTTCGCATTTTTCCAGCGCTTTAGAAACGTCTTCTGCAAATACTTTGTCTAATAATTCAAGTCTGGCTTTGATATTAGTTACTGTTCCTGTTCTGAAGTCAGTCCCGGTTTTTACGCTGAGCCAGTTCCTGATTGCGTTGTCAATTCTTTTTGCATAGCCGTAATCTTTATCGCTGGAAATAGCAATTTTCAAAGCTTCAGCAGCTTCTGGTAATGGGTTAATTGTTTCACTGCCTTTCTTGCCTTTCCTGTCAGCAGACATCCACATCGAGAGTTTAACAATCGCTATGATACAGAGTAAGGCAGAGACTAATGCGAATGTGATGAAGATGTTCCTGTCAGCTTTTAGTTCAGCGATGAGTTTTTCTGCGCTGTATTTCTTGAAAGGCGCTTTTGCGATTATCCCTTCTGGACTTTCTGCTGGGACTAATGACGCGATCTTGATAACGAGTTCGTTTGAAACCACTTCGCCTTTTACAGTCTTGCCGTTCTCTTCTAAGATGTAAGCGACTTTTCTCGGCTCGATGGTCTGTTCTCCAACTACGAAGAATTGGACATAACCCGTTATTACAATCTCTGTCCCTTCTATGATATCCTTAGGGTCGTAAGGGTCTAGCTTATGAGTCATATGAGTCTGAGAGATTTTAAGATTTGTCAAGACGCTAGGATCAATCTTTACCCTAGGATCCTTCCTGATCGTTACCTTGTAAGGTATCTTAGAGCCTAATCTTGCGCCTTTAAGCTCGACATCTTGTACGATTTCTACCAAGGGTGTTATGTTGCTGAATATCGGTATTGCATAGACTATTCTTGGGTCTTCTGCTAAGAAGTTGATTATCTGGAAGAATGTCCTGCCATTTTCTTTTAAGTTTACTTGATAGATATAGCAGTTGTTCCGTCCCTGAACGATTCCTTTTCTCGAAACTTCTAAACTTTCTATCATGCTGTAGACGTTTTTGCTATAGTATAATTCGTCAGGGTTTTCTTTTATCTTCAACTCAAACAGTCCACTGAAGACATGTTCTTTGCCGTTGATTATGAATATTGGTGATGCGAACTTGGCAATCTTAAGCTTGTTGAAGATATTGATGAAATCGAAAACATCCAGACTAGAGGTTGTGTCGATCTCGAAAATCACCCAAGATTGTTCTATGGTTGAGCTTTCAAGAATGTAAGCATTGATTATGTTGCTGTGGGGTTTTACAAGCTCTGCAATTTCTTCCTTGCCGATTGGGAATTCGAACATGACTGCAAACTTTTTGCTAGATATTTGCGGGTAAGTCCTGTTCTTTTCCTTGTCGTAATAGTACGCGTCTCCCTGGAATATGCGTCCACGCTCTACTGTGGCCAATAAGTCTGGTCTTTCTACCTTCTGCTCTTCTTGCTTTTCCCTTGGTGTGTTGTTATAATCTTCATCGAACCATTGAGCTGAGGCTGGAGCAGAAAATATGAATAATGCCATGATTATTATTGTAAAGATTCGTATCATCTGGTTTTCTCCTTTCTTTTTTCGAGTAGCTTGTTGATCTTTTTGACCAACGAGTCGTTAGTTGTTATTATCTCAGCATCGACTCCTGCGAGTTCTAATGCTGACTTGATCTTTTGTTTCTCCTTGACCATTTCTTTAGAATACTGCTTGTAATACTTGTTAGAG
>VGLX01000180.1 GCA_016866645.1 Candidatus Woesearchaeota archaeon
GATTTGATGCGCTAAACGTTTTCCAAACACATTTAGGCGCAGAAGCCACATCTTATTTGCATAAAGTCCTCCACAACTACGTGAATCCCCACACAGAATTGAAAGGAAAAACACCAGCAGAAGCAGCAGGGCTAAATTTACCACTAGGAGAAAATAAGCTACTCAACCTAATCAAATTAGCAAAAGAGAAAGAGATGACGACAAGTTGACTGTATCCGGTATAAAAAAATAAAAATTTTACCTCACTCCGCCCCCGCAGCCACCGCAGCCGCAGCCTCCGGATTTTTTCGGAGCCGGTGCAGAACTTAATTCTTTCTGGACTTCTTGCTGATTTGTCAAGTCTATGTTTTCTTTAACTATGAAATTCCCTTGTATCATGCCCATCCAGTAGCTCCACGGGATTATTCCTTCTTCTGTCGGAGTGAACTCTATAACCTGCTCACCTTGCTTGATGTCAAACTTTAGCCCGAGTTTAGGGACTTGTATAGCGTTATTACAACCAGTTATTTGTTTTCCGTTGATTATCCATTTCACAGGGACTCCTTTTTTCAAGACGAACCTGTCTGGGCTCCATCCAGAAGCCAAAACATCCATCCTTATCTCTTGATATCCATTGTTTAAAGAAGTTGAAGATACATCACTAGCCATGCTTCCTGCTTTAGCAGACGCTACGATGCTTCTGAAATCATAGCCAGTTCCTATCAAAGCTAGTCCGTTGTTAAGCATCAACAAGCCAAGGATTATAACTATCGCCCCTGAAACCTTAAGTATCTTATGCGTGACTTTAGACGATATGAAGCTTGTCAAGTAACCAAAGCCCAACATTACAGGCAGCGTCCCCAAGGCAAAAACAAACAGTATCTTTGCCCCTTCTCCAACACTTCCAGTGCCAGCCGCCATTATATATATGGCCTGCAAAGGCCCGCAAGCGATCATCAGACCGTTAAGCAGGCCTATCATTAGGGGGCTTGAATGCTTCTCTGATTCTTTTCCGATAAGCCTGTTCAAAAAGTTAGGCGACCTGAACTGGACCTTCCTCAATATCGGGAATATGTTAAGCATCTTAAGCCCAAACAGTATCAAGAAAATCCCTGCTATTATTCCAGCAGCTCCCCTCATTAGCGGTGTGAAAGTTATTATACTCCCTAACAAGCCGAATGCTGCACCTATTATAGTATAAGACACTACCTTGCCAAAGCCATACATCAGATGTGCCTGGTAAGAGCTCTTTTTTTCCTGAGCGTACTTAGCAGTGTAAGAGACGACAAATCCGCCGCACATGCTCACACAATGGAACCCTGTCAGCATGCCCACTAAGAATAATAGCCCATAGCCCATATTAGGGCTTATTGTCGGAAGCTCTACTCCGCCGACCATCTTGAAAATAAAATACCCTACAAGCGCAATGCCCAATAATGCGATTACCCAGCCTATCCAGTCATCAGACGATGATTCACCATCTGCAAAGAAGCACTCGTAACCTTTCCCCTCTATAGCGCCGAATATGTTGTCTATGCTCGTTTTTTTAGGATCAAAAGTGACTTCCCCTTTGCCCGACGAGCAGTCTACCTTGCAATGCTTAACGCCTTTTATCTCCAAAGCCCGCTCCTGGATAAGCTTCTCGCAGCTCGGACAAGTCATCCCTTCTACATTAAACTTAACAGTCTTCTCCATGTTCAGTTCACCTTGTATCCTTCATTTCTTATAGCCTCTTTAATCTTATTCAGTTTGACTTTGTTCTCTTCAAAAAACACTTTGACCATGTTATTCTTGCCAAAAAAGACTTTTTCAACACCCACATCCTTCAAGCTTCCCTCTATCAGCATTTCGCAGCTTTTGCAATGAATCCCGTCAACGATTAATGTAGCGTTTTTCATATGAAACACCTCCGAACTGTTTTTTTCAGTTTTCATAGGACTGAAACAGCTTATTAATCCTTGTGTGAAACTAGTTTCGTGAACCTCCCCCAATTAGAGAGGGCATCTAGCTTAACTTATGTGGAGTCTTGCTAGTATATTCTTGCTTCATCGACGTTCCCAACAATTCATCCCCGCAGCAAGCTGACGGGGTATTCGAATAAAATAAATCTTACTTAAATTAGTAGCCTAACGGCTGCAGGCTTGAGTAGTGGCTTCGCTTTTTCTAGACATATGCTGTGAGCTTGTTTTTGTCGGGCGGTGGTTTTTTGGGTGTGAACCATACTTTTTCCATTAACGTTCCGCATTTTGGGCATCTTATTCTACCTTTTTCATCAGGAAATACTGGGCAGGATTGTTTTATACTTCGCCGTAAATGCTTAGCGTACAGTTTTTTGGTTCTTCTTGCGTATGCTCCGTAGTAACGTATCATCTTGAACTGCCTGTCTGGTATGTGCTGTAATAACGCTAACATGAACTCTTCTACTAGCATCACCTTGTCCACTCTCTTCTTAGTTTTGTGGTCGATGTAGTAAAACGCTACTACTTTATCGTCGAAAAAGGTTATCCTGCTGTCAGCTATCGCAGGATGCCGGACATACCTTGCGACATACTTCGCAAGCTGTTTCTTATTTCTTAACGTTGGTTTGCAAACTTCAACCACAAAACCTTCCCGGCCATATTTTTTCCAGATAGCGTCAAACAAGTTCTTGTAATAATCAGTGTTCGGAAAATGTTCTTTCAAAGCCTTGCACACGAACCACATCCACTTCTTATGCAAAAGCTTGAAAGGCACGAAACGAGTCCACTCCACAAAACAGCCTTGCTTATCAAGTATTAGGTTAGCTAATATATACTGTAGTAGCTAAATTTTGATAAGTTAGTTCTTGCATATATTATTGTTAAAGACTTTTGGGTTTTAGGGGGTTGGGTGGTGTTTGATGAAAATTCCTCCGGAA
>VGLX01000181.1 GCA_016866645.1 Candidatus Woesearchaeota archaeon
ACGTCGATGAATGCATCCTTGACTTCTTGCGGCGGGTCTACGTCTTGTAATCTTACTGTTACTACGTGTAGGCCTGTCTTGTAATAGTCTAGTATTTCTTGCAGGTGTTTCTGCACCTCTTCCTGCACTTCAATCTTTCCAGTTGTTAATGCATCGTCTATTCCTTTGTCTCCTACGACTTGTCTCATCGCTGCTTCGGAAACGTCTCTTAAGGTGCCTCTGACGTCTCTTACGTTAAACAGGCAGTCTTTAGCATCCTTGATCTTGTACTGCACTATGAACTCTAGGTCTACCATTGCCTTATCTCCAGTTAGCATCAAGGATTCTTTTGTGTAGTCTCCTCTTTCGTCATACTTTGATACTTTCCCTGGTTTCAGAGTTCTGAAGCCGAATTCTTCTTTCTTCACTTCTGTCACTTTTGGCTTGTCTAGTTTTTCTACGAATGGTAGTTTGAATTGCAGCCCTGACTTGGTGGTTCTGTCGTACTTGCCGAACCTTCTTATGACTCCTTCTTCGTCAGGTCCGACGATGTAGACGCTGGATGTTAGCAGCACTATTCCTGCAAGTCCGTACACTACTCTTTTGCACCATTTCCATGCTGTTTTTCCCCCTCCTGATTTCCATCCTTCGAATCCTTCGTCCAGCTGGTCTAGCATAGACTTCGGTTTTTCTCCTTGGTGTGATTCGTTTCCGAACCTGTTATACGTTTTTGACATTTTTGCCCTCCCTTAGTTTCTTGTTTTTAACATCTTTTTTTGATTTACTAATACCCTTTTTGTGCCCTTTTTAAGCCTTTTCTTTTATCACTTATGAGTAAGTTCTCTTAATACGTTCTAATAGCATACTCTTGCCCTCTCTTCTAAAAGCATTTTGTCTGCTTTGTCGAACTCTTCCTTGTTATCCTGATAATCTGTTTCTCTTACTAGCATGTCGATGAGTCTGTTGTGGCTTAGAGCGCTGCCTTGAATTCTTATCCTGTCGACTGTATCATTTCCGTCAGTGTTGTAATATGTGTAGCTCTTCGCTGACCTATGTCCAAGGCCGTGATAGACTTTCACTTCTTCAGATCCGTCATCGAATCTTATGTACTCTCTATGCCCTAAAAGCCCTGTAGCATTGGTTACTGCATGGACTCCTGGTTTTTTGATCTCCTTGTTGTTCCAGTAACGGTTGCACCCGCCTATTATTCCGAACGCGGCAGCGTATATGCCTACAACCGCTATCAGCGTTATCAATCCCCCTTTAGTTTCTGTTTTCATAGTATCTTATCCTCCTTTGCTATTTACCATATCCTACGTTAGTATCTTGGTAAAAGTTGCCTTTACCGTCGTTCTTGAACAGGTAAAGCCTTGCGCTACTGTACTGGTTCGGGTCTTCGGATGCCACTATGATGTCTAGTGTTCCGTTGCCGTCAAAGTCTCCTGTGCAGACTGCTATGCCTGATTCATATCTCATTGGAACTGTTGCAAAATATGTTGCTGTTTTCTGGTTTTCTGCTTCTTTGTTAGGCACTCGGTCTACAGTGTTTACACATCCAAGTATTCCTGCTAGTCCTGCGGCCATTGTGCACGCCGCTGCTATTGATACTAATTTTTTTGGCATTCTCATCTTCTGTTCCTCCTTTATTTTATCTCGCCCATAGGCGAAGTTGTCTTGTATTTTCCGCCGTACACTTCGTTGCCTGCGCTTATGTTCTCATCTTGGGGCAAGTGTATCTCTGCATATTGTAACAGTACAGGCTGGGATCCGTTAGGGTTCAGTTCACCGTCCCATGCCGAGCAGTTCGTCCAGGTTTCGAGCACCATGACATAAGGTTCTTCGCCAGCCTTCAGATCCTTGTATACTTGCACTAATCTGCCGTCGTGCAGTTCGGCTTCTATGTTAAGGCTTTTAAAGTCCTTTTTGTGTTCAGGCATGCTCCTATAGTACTCTAGAGGGTTTTGGCGGTCTCTCCATCTTGAGCTGTAATACTTTTCTTCCACTAGCCTTCCGTCATTATCTTTATGGTAAACCCTGTATCCATCATGGTCCCTGAACACTTGCTCGATATTGTATCTCTTCACGGTAGTGTTTTTTCTCATATGGTTAAGGTTTGTTTCGAATGATGCGCCGCAGCCTAGCGTTAGTGACAGCGCAGCTGCCGCGATTAGCACTTTGATTTTATTCATTCGCATCTTAATCATCTCCATTCATTTGTATTTTATTCCGTCTTTTGTGATGATGCCCTCTGCTTCGATCACGAAATTGTCGTCTGTGTCATACTCTTGCACTATGAAGTTGTCTATGAATGTCTCGACGTCTATGCCTCCTGAGTTGAGGCTTCTGTATTTCAATGTCGCTTCTGTTTCGAGTATCGCTTTTGAGTAAGGGTATATCAGGGTGTGTTTGGTTCCGTTCTTGTCTTGTACGATCACGTATTCGAACTCGTGGTTTGAGGCTGTTGATGTGTTGCTGCCCCTCCATCTCACATAAGTCAGGTTTGATGGCTGTACCTTGATGATCTTTCCTTCAAGTTCTGATATTTGTTCTACGCTTTGGGTTATTTCTGGCTTAGAGTTGTATTCTCCTGAATGCTTTCCCGGTGTAGAGGGGAAACATCCTGTCAGTGTGCCTGCCCCAAGCATCAGTGCAGTGAGTCCTGCTGCGATTTTTGTTTTCATCATTTTCATTTTGCATCTCCTCCTCAATCGTTTTTTATCTCTGTTGACCTTTTCATCTTTGAAGGCAGAAATCAAAGGTATATAAGAAACTTCTTAGCAAAAATTTAGTAATTTACCGAAAGATTTATATAAAATAATCGGTATTTAAGTAAAATATGCGGATAAATGAGGATTCGGAAAAAGTGA
>VGLX01000182.1 GCA_016866645.1 Candidatus Woesearchaeota archaeon
TGACGTATTTAGAGTCCACAGTCCCTATCACAGCGCCTATAGGGTGTTTCATGCACGTCTTTTTCTTCAACGCCTTGTTCAGCAAATCGTTTATCGAAGGCATAACCTAAGCCTTGTCCTATCCGCTTTTAAATATTTTCGTTTTACAGCGCACAATCTTCCATGCTCAGACAAAAGGCTTATATACGCACTGGCTAACCGCAAAAGTGGGGAGAATCATGATAAACCTTGAAGAACAATGGGTTTTAGTAGTGCTGGACCATGACCTTGCATCGAGAGAAATATCAGAGTTCTTCAAAAGAGTATGGTCTGAGCCTGTCATAACGCTGAAGCTTGAGGAAGCGTGGATGGATAAGAAAGGTTTCATAGCTGAAGAGTTTGAGTCTACAATCAAGCGTATAAAAGACCCCAAGAGAAGCGTATCAAAAAACAAGATACTGACGCTTTACGGAGACGGAACATACCACCATTACACTTATGGGCTATGCTACGCGATAGCCAAAAAGAAGAGCAAAGATTACCTGTACGCGCAGATAGACCACCATACCGACGCCAGATACAACGAGAATGGTGTGATAACGTGCGGATCTTTCGTAGAGAACATAATGGAAGAGCCCGGAGCGAAAGACATAGTGATGATTGGTACAGTAGATGGTGTCAACCACATGATGAGAACCCACGTACCTGAAAAATCGCTTATGCGCCATAACGTTAGAACAAACCTGGCAAACATCTTAAGAGCAAAGCCACAAAAAGACGTTTACGCCTCGTTAGACCTGGACATACTAGACCAAAACGAGATACTCACTTTCTACAATCAAGGGTCGCTCACTCTAGAAGACCTGCTGAGCGTGATTGAAGTGATAAAAGAGGAAAAGAACCTCATAAGCGCAGACATGCTGGGCTACGTCCCGAATGATTACAACACCCTGCACCCAGACCCTAAAAGCCTGTTAGCCTACGCAACCTTAGCGGCAAATATAACCAATAAAGACTATAAAGAGGTTAAAAAGCTCCATAAACACTTCATGAAAAGGACAGCGCGTATAATGTCACCAAATGACGTTCCTAAAATACGAGAAGAGTTTGAGAACGCAACATCAGGATTAAGAATCTAAAAATGGAAAACTGGACATTGCTAGCATTAGACAACGGTGAAGGGTCACAAGAGTTAGGAGATTTCTTCAAAAAAATATGGGACGGAAGAATAATCAGGAAACAACTGGTACACGGCAATTTCTTCAAAAAAGATATCATAGCGTCAGAGATTGGAAAAGCTACTGACGGGTTAGAAGGGAGAATACTCACAGTATACGGAAAAGGCAACTACCACCACTACACCTACGGACTATGCAACAGCATAGCAAAAAAGAGAAGCGATGATTATGCTTACATCCACGTAGACAGGCACACAGACTCTGGCTACTCAAAAGACAAGCTGGACTGCGCCTCTTTCACCAAAAACTTACTAGAAGAGCCCAGGGCAAAAACATTAATGTTCATAGGGTCTGATGACGACACAGGAAACAACACATCAAATGACTACGCATTAATCCATCAAAAAGAGCTAGTTTCAGACAGCAAGAAAGAATGCGTAAGAGGAGAGCTAAAAAAGATCGAACAAAAAGACGTGTACTGCTCTTTCGACTTGGACGTTCTTGAAAAAAGCGACATGTACACAAGGTTCCTGCAAGGAAAGATAGTGTTAAAAGACCTGTTGCAGATAATAAGCGTGATACAAGACGAGAAGAGAATCGTTAGCGCGGATGTCTTAGGATATTGCGAAGTCTGCCTAACCTTCCCTGGCTGGGCGACGCGCGAGATGTCCCTCTTGACATACGCCGCGGTAGCAGCTAAAATAGCCGGGAAAGACACGAAAGAATTAGAAAAGTTACATGCTTATCTTAAGGAAGCTAACAATTCTTGGGTGAGCAAGAACTTACCGCTATACAATTCCCCGAAGATGATGCGCAAAGAGTTCAACAGGCTAACATCACGGCTGAGAGTCTGAACCAGAGAAAATAATTTAAACAACAAGCCGTAACCATTCTTAATATATGATAAGTACGGGGTGTGAAGGCTTAGACGAAATTCTTGAAGGATATAATGAAGAAGTCACTCTGATATACGGCCCTCCAGCTTCAGGCAAGACAACCCTTGCTGTTCAAGCAGCGATAAAACAGGCAGAGCAGGGGAAAAAAGTGTTGTACGTAGACACAGAAGGAGGCTTCAACACCGAGAGGCTGAAGCAGCTGAACCCAGACCCGAAGATTCTTGACAACATACTCCTGCTGAGAGTCAATGACTTCATGCAGCAAAGGGTGAATTTCAGGAAGCTGAAAGAGCTGGTCGAGAAAGGCAAGATAAGCCTGGTGATAGTAGACACGATAGGCATGCACTACCGGCTTTACTTACAGAAGAACCCTTACGGAGCGAACCTTTGCATGAAAAAGCAGCTAGGGATACTTAATGACATAGCAAAGGGCCTGAAAATACCTGTTATAGTCACGAACCAAGTCTACAATAAAATCGAAGGGTTCGGAATCAACCCTGTGGGCGGAAGCCTCGTGCTGAAGGGTTGTCAGAAATGGGTCGAGCTCAAAAAAGAACCGAAAAGAGCGTTATTAGTAAAAAAACCTAATCCGGAAAAGTTTGCCAACCTCGTGATAAAGAAAGAAGGGATATTCCAAGAGAAGTGATTATTCTTGTTTCGGCTCTGCAGAAGCCTGGGCTTTCTTCTCTTCCTGCCGCCTTATCCATTCTAACCTTTTAGGGCATTGCTTGTTTATGCAGTAATCGAAAGGCCTCTTGCTGGGCCTGAAAATCTTGACCAGCGGGTAGCCGC
>VGLX01000183.1 GCA_016866645.1 Candidatus Woesearchaeota archaeon
AGTTTTTATGAGATTTATGAAAAATTCGAATTCATCCTTTTAGATGAAGTGCAAAATGTTTACGGATGGGAACTATTCGTCAACAGGCTAAAAAGGCAGGGGCTTAACGTAGTGCTGACAGGCTCTAATGCGAGATTATTAAGCAAAGAGTTATCTACGCATTTAACAGGGCGGCACATCCCTCTAGAATTATTCCCATTTTCTTTTAGGGAATTCCTAAAATACCGCGGCCTTGAATTTAATATAAAATCGCTCACTACGGAGGATAAAGGGTTGATAAAAAACAAGTTCAATGAATACGCCCAGAAAGGGGGGTTTCCCGAGGCTTTAAAAGAGAGCGTAATCGCAGAAACCTATCTCAGATCTTTGTATTCAACAATCATAAACAAAGATGTTGTTCTAAGAAATAAAGTGAAGTATGTAAAAACCTTAAAAGACATTGCAAGTTATTTAATATCAAATCATTCTTGCCAGATGAGTTTTAATAAAATAAAGAACGTATTCGGCTTAAGAAGCACCCATACAGCTTTGAACTACGTCTCATATTTGGAAGAATCCTATCTTTTTTTCTTTTTAAAAAGATTGTCTTATAAACATAAAGAAAGCTTGATTGCAAACAGGAAGAATTATGTTATCGATACAGGGCTGATAAACGCATTAAGCGTAAAATTTTCCCAAAACAAGGGAAGGTTGTATGAGAATATAGCGGCTATAGAATTGCTTAGGAAAAAATCGTTAAAAGATTCAGATATCTTTTATTGGCAGGATATTCACAAAAACGAAGTTGATTTTGTCATCAAGCAAGGCATGAAAACAAGCCAGCTTATCCAAGTATGTTATGACCCCTCAGATTTAGTAACAAAAGAGAGAGAGACCAGATCATTATTAAAAGCGAGCAAAGAGCTAAAATGCGAAAACTTGGTTATGATCACAGAAGACAAAGGGGGGGAAGAAAAGGCTGACGGAAAGAGTATTAGGCTCATGCCCTTATGGGAGTGGTTATTAGAGGAGGACTAGGGCTTTAAAAATCATTTCTTCTTTTCCGCAAACACGGTATACCCGCAGGCTCCGCATGTCTGCCTGTTCTTATGCTGTGCCAAGAAAATCCCTGGGCCGCACCTCGGGCAGGTAGGCTGCCTTGTGATAGTATCGCCTGATATCTTATACTTAGAATACCTCTTGCTTGGCTTCTTATTCTTAACTTTCTTTTTTGGCATCTGCTTTCTCCTTCGGCTTCTCCGCCTTCTTCTCGCCGGCTTCAGATTTACTCTTCTTCTTCGGCTCGTATTTTTGCAAATCGTTTAAAGTGTTGTAAACATGAGCTATGATCCTTGCTTTAGCCTCGCCGAACTTAGGGTATACGTGCTTCACCACGACTAGGTCTTCTTTGACTTTTTGTGCTACCGCAATCAGTTTCTTAACCTCTTCTTTCTTAGGCGTCCTGCTCCCGGAGTATTCCACTTCGAAGTTCAGGACTTTCCTGCATAATAATGGTGAGTCTGTTTCTTTTAGGATTTTCAGGTTCATCTTACTTTTATCGCGTATTCTCCCTTGGTTTTGACGTTTATCTTCTTGGCTATGCTTGACTTGTCAGGGTTTATCACGTTGACCCTTCCTTGCCAGCTCTCAGTGAACTGGTTGCCGTGGCATAATGGGCATTCGTTGCCTTTGACGAATACTTTGCATTTCTTGCAGACTTTCTTTGCCATCCTCACTTCTCCCCTTTCTTGCCAGACTTGGCAGGCTTGGATTTCTTTTTAGCATCGTCTTCTAACCATTTCAGGTTTCCCAACATAGGCTGCCTCATCGTCAGGCCTATCTTAGGGTTGGACGGCTCTTTGAAGCTTACGGCGATTATCCTCGCCCTGCAATGATCATTAACCTTCAATACTTTCTTTGTCTCTTTTCCAGTCAAAACATTCGATTTGCTGAAGCTTACGAAGTCATCCATAGTCTGCGAGACGTGTATCATCCCGTCTATAGGTCCGATGTCTATGAACGCCCCGAAGTCGGTTATGTCAGTAATCTTTCCCAAGACCACTTCTTGCACTTCCGGCTTGAACGCCAATATTTTGAATGTCGTGTCATAGTACGCTGCGCCGTCGCCTGGTATTATAGCCCCTTCGCCTATTGATAAGACTTCAGACACTCCGATGACTACGCCTAGGTCTTTTGAGATATACCCCTCAAAATCTTCGTTCAGTTTTTTGAGCACTGACTCTTTTATCTCTTCGCTGTTCATCTTTTCTGTGAAAGAAGTCGGCGGTACTCTTATATGTCCTCTTACTTCTAGTTCGTAAAACATTTTACCCATCTAAAGCTGTAAGACTGTTTTTAAAACTTTCGATTTTTAATCAACAAGCGTTAAGTCCTTTCTAGGGAGAGGTATTTTTTCTGTTTGATGGTTATCAGCACGGACTTTATCTTTCTTTTCAGCCCTTTGTCTTGCGTGGCGATTATAGTGTCCTTATCCGCCATCCCGGCTAATATATCATCAGCGTATCCTTCGCCAGTTTTGAGAACTTCTACACGGCCCCCTATTAGGCTTAGGGCTAGTTTCGCGGCTTGTTTAGCCTTCTTACTAGGCGTTTTTGCTAAGATTCCTAATTCATCTATAGTCTTATCGATAACATACAGCTTATAAGGAAAATCACATATCCTCCTGATCTCAGAAAAGACATCAACATGGAATTGGCTTATAGCTAACAGGAAATTGGTGTCTAATACTATGCGTTTCATATTCCACCATGTTGGTCACCAATGGGTTATAAACCTTACCATTAAAGGAAAAAACAGTATTAGGTTAGCTTTTTTATATGTGGTTTCTGAGTTGG
>VGLX01000184.1 GCA_016866645.1 Candidatus Woesearchaeota archaeon
GCAACCTGAAGGTTCTTACACTCAGAACTTTTATGCCCCTTCATACGAGCCTGCCAATCTTGAACCTAAAGACAGCCTGAAAGGTTACACGATACTGGACTACAAGCCAAAACACAGTGAAGGCTTTACAGGTTGCCCAGACCTTCTGAAGACCGAGCCTTATAAGTTTTACGAAAACTTCAGAAAAAAAATACCATTAGAAACTCAGGGCATACTCACAAGAGAAGACAAGCTGGCGGTTTTAACCTTATTCAGAAACAATGACCTACCAAACATCTATGAGAAGATGAAAAATAACCTTCAAATGAAAGAGAATAGTATAAACAAGATAATATTCACTAATCCCTTACAAGTTGATGACCCGGATGATGAAGGGCCAAACTTTGGAGTGAACAAAGATTATACCACTGAGATAAGACTTCCAATAACACCGCCTAATTCTGTATCTTTTTTAAAAACAAACCCGCACGACTATAATGGTTTCATTCTGAATTGTGCCCTAGTACATGAGATAGGGCATGGAAAAGTCAATGAAAAATACAAAACGCTTTATTATAATGATAATTTAAACGGCTTTAACGAGCACGTAGCAGACGCTATGGCAGAAGACTCTATGGGGCAAGACTTTCGCAGGGAGGATACTAAATACCAGAATTTGTGGGTATTTTCAAAAGATAATGACCTAAGTAAAGATTATCATGACTACTTAGAACATGAAGAAACCGCAACAAAAGTCCCAGGGCACTTAGCAACTATCGACATGCTCGGCAACCAACAGCTAAAACAACAAACAAACATGATACTCGGAAACGTATTAGACAACATGTATCCTGACGAAGACCATCGAGAGATTGTCAAGGAAAACATTTATGAAGTGGCACACACTTATAGGGTGGGAGCTGTGAAGATAATTCAGTACTCTAAGAAAAACACTTTTTTATCAAACTTAAGGGCGAAAAGGATAATCTCAGAAGCAGAAAAGGTGTCAATAAAACTTTGGGACGAGGCATAGGAAATGGGATCTGAAAGAGCGAGATGCGAAAAGTGCGGGTTTGAGCAAGAGCGCATATTCAGATGGTCATTCGGAGGAGCAAACGTGCATTTTATGTATGGTTGCAGTAAATGCAAGAAAATAATCTCCCATAAGTCCGGGCTTCAGAAATGTCCTTACTGTGGTGCACAAGTACACCTTTATGAGAAGTCTTATAAGGAAAAATTCTACTTATGCCCTCGGTGCGGTGAGAAGAAACTGAAGTTTTATATACAATCAGTAAGCTGAACGTTGATCACTTCTAAGGCAAGATTTAAAAACTACGCCTGCAACCTCTTATCAACGGGTGAACTCATGATGGAAAAACAAAAATTCATACAATACGGATTCGGACCGATAGGGCAAAGGGTGGCTAGCTATGCTATAGACCGTGGCTTCGAGCTGGAAGCAGTCATAGACTCGGACCCTGCGAAAGCAGGAAAAAACGCTGGCGAGATCTTAGGGAAAGACTTAAGCGTGATAATACAAGACAGCAGCTATGACGTGTTCAAGTCATCCAAATCAAATCTAGTATTCTTGACCACTATGTCAGCGTTAGAAGACGCTTATCCCCAGATACTCAACTGCATACACTTCAAGAAGAACATAGTATCGACTTGCGAGGAACTATCTTATCCCTGGAAGCAGAACTATCACCTTTCAAGCAGGATAGACATGCTGGCTAAGCTGAACAAAGTTGCCGTAGTAGGCACAGGAGTCAACCCTGGATTCGCGATGGACGCCCTGCCAGTTTTCTTGTCAAGCATATGCAAGGATGTAGAAAGCGTAAGGATTGAAAGGTACCAAGACGCCAGCATCAGGAGGCTGCCGTTCCAGAAAAAAATCGGGGCAGGCTGCACCTTAGAAGAGTTCGACGCTCTAGTCAAGGAGAAGAAGATAAGGCACGTCGGCTTCACAGAATCAGTCCAGATGATCGCCAAATCATTAGGCTGGGAGCTGGAGAAGATAGAGGAAACGATAGAACCAGTAATCGCGAAGAAAAGAGTCAAGAGCGAATTCTTGAAAGTGCCGAAAGGCAGAGTCTGCGGAGTAGACCAGATATGCAAAGGCTACATGAACGGAAAAGAGGCCATAACCTTAGAACTGCAAGCATACTTGGGGCATAAGAAGCCTCACGACGCCGTGATGATAAAAGGCGAGCCCAACATAACATCTGTAGTGAAAGGCGGGATAAACGGAGACATAGCTACCTGCGCGATAGCAGTCAACGCAGCTAAGAAGATATTAGAGTCAGAGCCGGGCCTGAAGACCATGCTGGACCTAGGATTGACGTCCTGGTATAAGTGAACCTCTTAGTATTGAGGAGTTGGTAAGTTTGTGGTTTATGATATTTTTTTACTGTAGCGCTAATCGTTCCCTAATTGCACGCACGTGTTAACGTAAAGAAACTAGTTCTAGAATGAATCCGTCGTAAAATGTTACCTTCTTATCCTCTCTTCTATCTCTTTTTCGCTTGGAAGCTTTGTCTTGTATTCTGATACGAAAATCTCGTGCTTCAGCCTTCCTAGTGCATAATGTACTTCTTCCTCGTTTTTTTCTTTGCAGATTATCAGCCCGATAGGGTCTCTTTCGCCTTCGACCTTGTCGTTCTCTCTTATGTAGGTCAGGTATTCGTTCATCTGGGCGACGAATTCTCTCCTGAACTTTTCGGTTTTCAGCTCTACGAGGACTAAGCATCTGAGCAGGCGGTTGTAGAAGACGAGGTCTATCTTGTGGTACTGCCCTGCAATTAGTATTTTCATTTGGCCGCCCATGAAAGCGAAG
>VGLX01000185.1 GCA_016866645.1 Candidatus Woesearchaeota archaeon
TCTCTTCTGGCTCTTTTGCGGACAGCATTAATACTCCCGTTTCATCTAGCCATTTTTGGCTAGTGCTAGTCATTTTTGACACGCACCTGTAAAGCAATCCCGCATAAAACCTCCAGTTCATATATAAAAACTCCCAGTCCAGATACCCTTTTTTCTCACGCTCTTTTTTCATATTTGCTAATGTTTTTCACCTTAAATATGGCAGGTTCTTGTTAAAATGTTTAATCATGCTCTTGTGAAAGATTATCTTTGCGTATTTTTTTGCCCTAGTTGTTCGCATCATCATGGTTTTTTTCTCGCTTGCTTTTATAGTTTCTGCGCTGTGACCCCCCAATGCCCTCCTTTCGCAGGGCCCACTCTCTTCAGCAAGCCTTTTTTCTTCAGCTTTGCAAGATTATTTTCTACAGCAGTCGCACTGATTCCTAGTCCCTTAGAAAGTTCGGGGATTGTAATGAACTTGTTTTTTCTGATTAATGCTAGTATTACTGCTTGGTTTTCACCCAACTTTTCACCCAACTTTTCACCCAACTTTTCACCCAACTTTTCACCCAACTTTTCACCAGTCGCTTCTGCCGCTTCACCGCCCATAGCAGTTTTGTCATATAACGTTACGAAAAAAGAATGGTTATACCCGAATTTAGGCTCGGGCAGGTCATGTTTCCTCACAGCCATTCTAATCCTGCTAATCCCAGTCCCTAGTTTCTCCACGTATTCTGTCCTTAATAACAGACTGGCGATTAATGAGTTTCTCGTCCTGCTTATCTTCCCGAACTCTTCCGGTTTCAAGCTTTTGACCAAGCCCCCTGGATTAGAGACGATTATTTTATTCCTGAAAACCTCAACAAGTACGTCGCCAGAGTCATCAAAATAGTCCCTGTGCATCACTGCGTTGACTATGCACTCACGAACCGCTTCCTCCGGGTATTGAGGGACTTCTTGCCTTCTCAGCCCTTTGATAATAAACTCGACATCTATATGCTTCTTCACATAATTTATCGCCTCTTCAATATTGCCTATTATGCCCTCATCAAAGATTTTCCTGTCTAATATGTTCAGCTTCCTGGACACCGTTTTTTGAGGTAGTCCTGTTATCTTGGATATTTCACTCCCATAACGCATGGCGTTATATTTTTCAGTAAATGGTGTTAGTACTTCCGTTTCATCTAGCCATTTTTGACTAATATTAGTCATTTTTGACACGTTCCCGTAAAGCTATCCTGCATAAGCCTCCAGTTTATATATATAAACTCCCAGTTCAGATACCTTCTTTTCTCACGCTCTTTTTTTATGAGGTTCATTTTTTTGGACGATTGTTCATTCTCTTGAACAACTGCTCTATGCGGGTTAAATCATATAACCCCGCGTTCTCTTCTTTTTTATTCTGGAAGCTTTTGGCGAATATGACATAACTTTCCTTCCTCTTCCCTTTGTTCCATTCGACTAGGCTTGCTTTATCCTTAAGCCCGATTAGTATCGCATTGGGATTTGCATTGTCCTGCCATTTGCACTCAGCAAAGGTTATTTCCCGATTTTTCTCATCCAGCGCTACTATGTCTATCTCATCGCCTTTCTTTGACCACCACTTACCCATCTTTGTAGCGTCCCGCATAATAAGCGTCATGGCTTCTTTGCATACCCCCTCAAAAGCCTTTCCTACGAATGAGTTTAAGTCTCGGCTTACTTGTTCCCGTGCTTTGCTGGGCCGCCTTATTTCTATGTATGAAGTGTTAGGCTGGACGAACCTGTACCAGAATGCCAAAAAATTATCTTTTAAGGTGTATATGGACTTTCTGGATTTTTTCTCATCTTCAGTAACAGGTGTTTCTTTCTTGATAAGCCCGATCGCCAGCAGGATATCGAGATAGCGGCTTATTATCTTAGCTTCCATTCCAGTGTAGTTTGATATCTCATTCAGCTTCGTGTTCCCGAAAGATATGGCCTTAAGGATGTCCATGTATGTAGAAGGCTCTTGGAATTCTTGGGATATGAGGAATAACGCTTCTTGGTAGAAGAAGCCGTCCTTGTTTAGGAATTTTTCTTTGATGAAGTCTTCGACAGGCTCGCCAGGGTTTACAAGCTCGAGGTATTTAGGTATGCCTCCTATGATGCTGTAATAACTTATGCGCTCTTCAAAGCTGAATGACTTGAAAAACTTTGACGCGTCGCTGAATCCTAAAGGGGCCAGTAGCATTTGCGACGTCCTTCTCCCGTAAAGCGGTGACGGGCCGCTTAGGACTTCTTTGAGCATCAAACCTATGAGCGAGCCGCTTAGGATGAGGAACGTCTTAGTTTTTGACAGATGCTCATCCCATAGCTTTTGCAAGTATGACGGGAATGACGGGTTTGACTTTATGATATACGTCACTTCATCTATTGCTAGTACAATCTTTTTGTCGCTAGGCCAAGCCTTCTTTAAGTACGCGAACATCTGAGTCCATGTACTAATATCTGCGCTTTGAAGGAACGTGTCGCTTAGCTTAGAAGCTATGATGTTCTTGAACTCAGCCACCTGCTGCTTCTCTGTTTCTTGCGCAGCTGTATAATACAGGGCTTCTTTTCCTTTTATGAACTCTTCAATAAGCCTCGTCTTGCCAACCCTTCTTCGCCCGTAAAGGACCACGAATTTAGGGCTGCCGCTCCTATATTCACTTTCAAGATGCCTTAGCTCATGTTCCCTGTCAATAAATCTCATTGTCTAATCCTGTTTAGACTAAAAGTTTTTAGATTATTTGACCTTCTCGGTTTGCCTGCCGGCCGATTAATCAC
>VGLX01000186.1 GCA_016866645.1 Candidatus Woesearchaeota archaeon
CGGCGCTCCCTATCTTGCTCCGACCTAATAATCCATCGTGGGATATTCTTCCTTCCGGGAATATAAGTATCCTTTCTTGCTGCAGGAAGCTTTCAACAGAATACTCTAATGATTTCTCTTTCTTCTCATCACCATCTCGTTTATTGAATATCGGGTAGGAAAATAAAGCCGCCATCAAAGGGCCCAGTGCCTTATGCTGGATGTAAGCTTTGTAAGCCGGAGCAGGTATGGGCTTGTCATTATCGGAGGCTAACGCTATCGCTATCTGTGCTATCGCTGGGTCGCTGTAGAACTTATGGTCGCATAAGAACAACTGGTAACAATCTTCCCGCAGGTTCTCTGCGCCAAAGAATTCAAAAGAGTCTTTGAACACGTGGTCTACTAAGAAATAGCTTAGCTTCATAATATTCTTGTATATTTTCTCGCTAGGCTTATGCTTGATTCCTAAATCTTCTAAGTTTACCATGTTTAGTTTTTCGAAAACATATGCGCGGCTATGACATTCTTCTGGACTTCTGCAGTCCCCTCATATATTGACAGTATCCTTGCGTCTCTGTAGTACCTTTCAACGTCATACTCCTTGAAGTACCCGTATCCGCCTAATACTTGCACTGCTTCGTAGGTCACTTCGTTAGCTATGTTTGCTGCGTAGAGCTTGGCCATTGCTGCCAACGTATGGGTCTGCCTTCCTTGGTCGAACTCGTAAGCTGCCTTGTGCACCAGGTTTCTGGCGTTTTCTATCTTGATGAGCATGTCTACGAATTTGTGCTGCATTGCCTGGAAGCTTGATATCGGCTTGCCGAACTGCTTCCTCTCTTTAGAGTATTTGTAGGCGATGTCGAAGGCCCCTTGCGCTACCCCTACTGCTTGTGCGGCTATTTCTATCTTGCTCTCTTCGAAGAACTTCATCGCTTGGTAGAACCCTTTTCCTTCTTTCCCGAGGAGGTTTTCCAATGGGACTTCTAATCCGTTGAACACCAGCTCTGCTGAGCTTGTCAGGTTTATGCCCATCTTCTCGCCTAGCTCGTTGACTTCGAAATTAGGCCCTATCATGCCCCTATCAACAACAAGTATGCTCATGCCTTTGTACTTGGGGTCAGCGTTAGGGTCTGTCTGGCACAACACTGTGTAGAAGTCTGCTATCGTGCCGTTGGTTATGAAAGTTTTAGTGCCTGTTAGTATGTAATGGTTGTCTACTAGCTGCGCTGTAGTATCAAGTTCTGTGATATCACTGCCATGGTCCGGCTCTGTCAATGCTATCGCTGCGCCGTACTCGCCGGAAGTTATCTTGGCCAGGTATTTCTTCTTCTGGTCTTCGCTGCCGAACCTGTACAAGAACTTGCAAGGCAAAGCTGCCAAGTCCACAGCTAGCCCTATGCTTGAGTCAGCCCTGCAGAACTCCTCAACGATTAAAGCGTTCTCTAATATGCTCAAGCCTTGCCCTCCGTAAGCCTCGCCCACGTAAGGCGCTACGAATCCTAGCTGCGCGGCCTTTTTGTACAACTCCTTCGGGAACTCGTGCTTCTTCTCCAATTCCCTTGCTGTTTCATGTAAAAATTCTTTATTAGCAAATTCTCTTGCAGCCTTTTGAATATCTTTTTGCTCGTCTGTCAGGTCAAAAACCATTTTTCAAAAACCCCCCTTATTTATTATACGAAATCGCTTCAGAAAACTGAGAATTAGCGTCTTTATAAACCTTGTCTTATGATTAAAATGGTTTTGGTGATTCAGCTGTTTTTTAGAGTTTTATCTTCTTCTTGTCAAGCTTGTTAACGCCGTCTGTTATGGCCGCCTTCGCTACAGCCTCGCTTACGTAATCTCTCAGCCTAGGGTCAAACGGTACAGGGATTATATATTCCGGTCCGAACTCAAAATCATGGCCGTAAGCCTTTTTTACCTCTTCAGGCAAGCCTTCGCTTTTCCTTGCAAGTTGCGCTAATGCGTTAGAAGCTGCGAGCTTCATGCTTATGGTTATATGTGACGCTCTCGTTTTCAAAACGCCCCGGAATATATACGGGAATCCTAGCACATTGTTGATCTGGTTCGGATAGTCCGAACGGCCAGTAGCCATTATGTAAGGCTTCTTCCCCATCGCTTTCTTCACTTTTTCAGGCATTATCTCCGGCGTAGGGTTAGCCATCGCGAAAATCGCAGGGTAAACATTCATCGACTTGACCATTTTTGGTTTGACGCAGTTAGCAACTGACACACCTATGAACATGTCGGAGCCTTTCATAGCATCTTCTAAAGTTCGTTTGTTCGTCTTAATCGCATAGCCTAGCTTTTGCATGTTAAGGTCTTGTCTTCCTTGGTGAATCACCCCTTTGCTGTCGACTAGGGTTATATCTTTGGCTCCGCTCTCTTTCAGCATGTCTGCAGTCCTTATGCCTGCTGCGCCTGCGCCGTTTATCACGATGTTCAGGTTTTCTATTTTTTTATTGGACAGCAAGCAGTAATTCTTCGTAGCAGCTACTACGATTATGGCAGTGCCCCACTGGTCATCATGAAAGACAGGAATATCCAAAGACTGCTCAAGCTTCTCCTCAATCTCGAAGCATTCCGGCGCGGCTATATCCTCAAGGTTTATGCCTCCGTACATTGGCGAAATCGCAGTGACGGCCTTGATGACTTTATCAACGCTAGTCCTGCCGTACTTCCCGTTCACACGGACATTCTCTAAAGGTACAGGCCAAGCTTCCACGTCTCCGAACTCTTTGAAAAGCACGGCCTTTCCTTCCATTACAGGTATCGAAGCCCTC